>DATEDP010000037.1 GCA_035281585.1 bacterium | reverse complement strand
CAGCGAAGCTTTCAAGGCCTTCGTCGCCCGTCAAGCCGAGCTGAGGCCGACCCGGCTGGGGCTGTGGCTCGAACAGCCGGCGGTGGAAAAGAACGTCGCGGGATCGCCGGGCGGCTTCCTGAAGGAAGTCCCCAGCGCCGGAACGGCCATGCCCGAAGCGGTGCCAAGCGAGAGCCTGCCCAGCGCGACGCCGGCCGCCACGCCGGCGGCAAGCCCCTCGGCCGAGACCAAACCCGCGGCCACCCCGGCCGCCAATCTCCTGCAGCCGATTCCTCCGGCGCCACCCGATCCGAAGAAGGATGCTTTGGAGTAGAATCGATCGAGCGAAGGGTCTTGAGTCTCGATTTCGAATCACGATCTTACCCCCCTTTGAAAAGGGGGGCTGGGGGGATTTGGCAGCCATTGCAAGGCAGGGGATTCGATTTCCAAGCTTTTGTCTTCCAGCGACCGCTGTAAATCCCCCTTAATCCCCCTTTTTCAAAGGGGGAAAATCATCGATCTTCAGGTCATGGATTGAGAGATCTAGATTTTCTTCAGCATCGAGGCCAAAGTCGATTGAACCTGGCTCAGGCCTTGGCATCAAGCCTGCATTGCCCTGAGGAATGAACTCCATTCAAACCGCCCCCTGCTCCCCTATCCAACCGCAAACTCCGGTTTCGCCGCCACCGGCCCAACCGGAACCGCTTGAGCCGGATCAAGCTTCGCCAGCCCCCGCTCCCTATTCCATGGGCGCCCTCTTCCGGCGCTTGGAAAATGGCCGATATGCCCTCACCGGCCGCACCGGCGACACCTGGGACGTCGCCCATGCGCCGAGTTGGCGGTCCGATTCAAAGCTCCTCGATCCGCTGCTGGCCCAAGCCAACGACGTCGTTGGCTCGCTGGCTTTCGCGACCAACGTCGTGGCCAATGCCGGTGGCAGAATTTTCCATGACATTCCCCAACTTCTGCTCGAAACCCCGGCGGCCGCCGACCGCCAATTGAAAAAAATAACCGGAATGGATTACGACGAGTTGAGCCTCTTGGCGGCTACGGCCACTCCCACTTTCCCGCTGGACGATTTGGCGGCGATTGCCATGGTCCAGCTGAAAAACCTCCCGAAGGCCGCCAAGCTTCGGGTTCTAGGTCCCGAGCTTCACGTTTCGGCCGAGGCCCGAGCTCACATTCGGAAAAGACATGCTTGGGTGGATCTGCCGCTCGATCGGAGTGTTTTCTTTCCGCACATCGACCGAGATCTTTTGGTTGAGAAAGCTCGCCGCATTCGCCCGGTGTTTCAATCCAACGGGAACTACGTGCGGGTCGCGGAAGCGAAAGAATATGTCGGATTAGACAAAATGACCGGTCGGCCAACGAAGGTTTACACCGTCGTCACCGATCCGGCGGACAAAGCCGTCGTCACCGAGCATCCCGGGTTACCGGACCCGAAGTATAGGCCCGATTAATAATGGCAGTGGGAGAGTCCCCGCTTCTCCAAATAGCGCTGATGATAATCCTCGGCCCGAAAGAAGGTCGCGGCCGGTGTAATTTCGGTGACGATGGGCCGGCGGAATTTCCCCGAGGCGCTCAAAGCCTCCTTCGAGGCCCGAGCCGTTTTCTCCTGCTCGGGATTGAAAAAGTAGATCGCCGAACGGTATTGCGAGCCGATATCCGGTCCCTGCCGATCCTTGGTCGTCGGATCGTGGTTGGCCCAGAAAACCTCGAGCAGGCGATCGTAGGAGATCTTTTCCGGATCGTATTCGACCTGCACCGCCTCGGCGTGGCCGGTTCGGTCGGTGCAAACTTCCTTGTAAGTCGGGTTGTCGGTCTCCCCTCCGGTGTAACCCACCGCCGTGTCGATCACTCCGGGGAGGCGGCGGAAAGTCTCCTCGACCCCCCAGAAACAGCCGGCGGCAAAGATCGCTTTTTCAGTGCTCATTTTCCACTCCTTATCTCGAAGGCGGGCAGCGAAAGCGCTTCTCCTCGCCGAAAAGTTTCAAGAACTCGCCGAAGGTGGCTCGGCTCAATTCCTTCAATCTCCCGATACGGTCGGGAGTCTCCTTTCGGATGCGTTCGGGGCAAGTCCGCTCCTTCACCGAATCGAGCTCGCTTTGGTGCTGCGGCACCATCAGCCAGCGCTCGATCATGGGCTCATCGCATTCCAAGTGAAATTGAAAGCCATAGGCCTTGTCACCGTAGCGAAAGGCCTGATTCCGGCAATCGCGGGAGCTCGCCAAATGCTCGGCGCCATGCGGCAGCTCGAAGGTATCGCCATGCCAATGAAATAGGCTCTCGGTGGCCTTGAAGTGGCGCAACAAAGGATCTTTTTTCCCGCTTTCGCTGAGCTCGACCTCATGCCAACCGATCTCGCGCACCAAATTTCGCTCGACTTTGGAGCCGAGGGCCTTGGCGACCAGCTGGGAACCGAGGCAAATGCCCAGTACCGGAATATCGCGCTTCAAAGCTTGCTCGATCATCCGGACTTCGTAGCTCAGATGGGGATAGCGCGCCTCTTCGTCAACGTTCATGGGGCCGCCGAGGAGGACCAAGCCGTCGTAGCCGTCCACTTCCGGCTGCGCCTCCGGCGAGCGGCCGAAATTCACGTAACGCAGCCGAATGCCGGCTTCTTTGAAAAGGGGATTGAGCGTACCCAAAAGCTCATATCCCACATGCTGGCATACCATCACTCGGACCATAGCAGGCTCCCAGCGGAGCTTTTTCATTTAATCCGGAAGAATTTTTCTTGTCATCGGTTTTTCCAGACTGAGGAACCGGCTCCCCGGATGGAAGCCAAAAAGGTCTGCCGTCTCCAGCCACCCGTTAGGGGACAGGCAAACTCCCGCGGAATTTTTAAAAAGTATAGTAATATCAAATGTTTATACGAGCATATTTTGCGGGTTTTACCCACTTTTGGTACGAAGATTGCTCAACAGGAAGATATCGCCGGGGGCGCCCGCTACGAGCGCCATGACCCCAACCTCTCCCATCGTCCCACGCCATCTTCAATCTCAGCCTCTCCCGCCGGTGGAAGTTTCCAGGTCTCAACCTCGACCTCGCCAAAACTCGGCGCCGCACAGCTCGGTCTTGCCGCCAATCCCGCGAGTCGAGCGCCCGGTCGCGATGCGCCACTCGCTATTCGATGGCGACTTGGTCCGGCGATTGGAAGCCATGTGGTCGGGCGGGTCGGCCGGCGACCCACCGCCGCTCCCCCCGCCCTCGACCTTGGAAGGAGTGGTCACCGAGGCTTTCGAAACTTTTGAAGACCTGTTTGGAACCGAGGAGGCGGCAAGCCCGGCCGAAGCTCCGGGCTTGCCGCCTTCGGTCGACGAGGCCTTGGCCTATCATCGTCGCTTCGAGAAAGTTTCGGGTGCCGAGCGGGATCGACTCTGGCGCGACGCCATCGCCCGGCTCCGGGCCGATGGCCATCCTCATTTGCCGCCCGACGGCGAGACTTACGACTCTTTCCGGGCTCGGCTCGATGCCCTTGGCGCCCATGCCGGCGACCGGATCGTCTCCCTCGGCCACGCCTTGACTCTGCTGCACAATCACGAAACCCTCGGAACCACCACTCCCGACCGGCCGGTGGCGGTGGTGATCGGCCCGACCTCCGACTACAATGGCGCTTTCGCCTCCCATACCGGATTTCCGGTGCTCGATTCGCTGATGGAAAGCGGGCGATTCCACGTTCTCTATTTCGAATCGGCCGATGAAGCGGGAGCGCGCGAGGCCCTGCGAACCGCCCACGAAGGCGTCCATCGCCGGCTTCATACCGTCGTCTTCAGCGGACACGGCATGCGCACCGGTTTAGCCCTGGAAGGGCCGGATCCGGCCCGACCGGAAACGGTGGTGGCGAGCCGGGAAGAGGATTTCATCGATATCTCGGACCTGGTGAGTGGCGATCTGGGCGACCTCGACGCGATCCTCGAGCCCGACGGCCAAATCCTGATGTGGTCCTGCAGCAACGGCGAAGGCGGTGCCGACGCCGTCAACTTGGCGAACGGGATGGCCGAAGCGGCACCCGGCCGTCCGGTCTACAGTACCCCGATCCCGACCAATCTGGCGCGGCTGGCGGTCCGGGAGGACCTTTCCTTGGACCTCGCTTGGCGCGGCACCGAGAGCTATGTCGCCCTGCATCGCCGAGGCGATCCCAGCATGTTCGCGCCCGAGCGCCTCGCCTTGACCGATGCTGCTCAGGCCGGCGGCCGGCAAGCGACCGTCAACAACTAGCCCAAGCGCATGACGCCGGTCGGAGCCTATGTTAGGCTGGACGAATGAACGGCAGCCCCCTAATTTTCCCTTGTGAGTTTCCGATCAAGGTCATGGGCCTCAAGCATTCGCGATTCGTCCAAAACGTCGTC
Source organism: bacterium (assembly GCA_035281585.1). Taxonomy (NCBI): domain Bacteria; species bacterium. The sequence continues at coordinate 6,802 of DATEDP010000037.1, read as the reverse complement.
GGCGTCGTGCTCCGCCATGCACCCGACTTCGACGCCGCCCAGATCGAGTTGAGGCCGAGCGACAAGGGGAAATACCTCAGCGTGACCTGCACGATCAACGCGACCTCCCAAGACCAATTGAACCAGCTTTACACCGAGCTCAAGGGCCACCCCGATGTCGCGGTGGTGCTTTAGCGGCCTCTTCTTCCAGGACCGCCTCTTCTTCCTGGATCAACAGCCGCACCGAAAGCAGCAATAGCAGCGTAAAGACGAAGTCGAATATCCCCAAGGCCTGGACCCGCGCAAAAACGAAGACCTGATTGACGAAGAGCGAAAGCAGGAGCGCCTTTTCGAATAGCCGGTAAGCCAGCAAACGTCGCCCGCTGAAAGCGGGGATCGCGCCGGCCAGCACCAGCAAGGCCGAGGCGAAACCGGAGAGCATGCCGGCCCGCTCGCCGAAGTTCAGGCCCTCGGGATTGCTCCACAGCAAGGGCAAGCGGTGCCGGTATTCCAAAATGTCGATCAGGGCGGAGCCGCACAGCAGAACCACCAGCGAAGTCGCGAAACCCTTCCAATGCACGAGCCGGAGGTAATTCCGCCTGGCCCAATCCCGGCAACGCTCCCAGCGGCTCGGTCCGCGGGCTTCGCCCTCGTCGATCCGGTCCAGCATGCCCTCGATCGGGCCGGCCAAAGGATGGCTCGGATCGGCGGCGGCCAGACGCATCGCCCTCGCCTTCTCGCCGGGCTCGAGCTTCCGCCACACACCCTCCTTGAGGTAATCCACCGCGTTGATCAGCGACTCTTGAGGGGCCAGACCCTGGTTGTGAATCCAAGAATGGGCCACCAGATAGATCATGACGAAGAGCAGGTAGAGGATGGCGAAGGTCGGCTGGTAAAAGTAGTCGTTGTCCTTGGTGATGAATTTTCCGAGCTCGTCGATGAAGAGGCCGAAGCCGATGCCGCCGATCCAAGCTCCGGTGTGCCGGGCCCAACGCACCAGAACCGATTGCATGAGAAGCAAGGCCGCCATCATGAGCAGGCCGCCCCATAGCATGTGAGCGATGTGAAGATGGCCGCCGCCGATCTGGGGGTATCCGGTCAGCCAAAGGAAGGCTCGGACGCCGAGGATGGTTCCGATGGAAGTGACGAGAAAGATGTCGAAGAGGCGGCCCGCATCGTCGGACCGGGCCGCCAATCCGCCGAAAATCTTAGCTCGAGCTATTTGTCTTCGCCTCCCCAGCGGCCTCGAAGACCGATGGAAAAGGCGTTGGCCGAAGCTCCGACGAAAGAGCCGGCGCCGGTGGGCCCGCCGCTTCCGTCGTCGGTGATGACTGTCCCGAATTCATGGACGTAGGCCGCATCCATACCGATATGCTTGTTCATGTCGAAGCTGAGACCGAAGGTCAAGTGATGCTGGATCGTCAGCGGAATGAGCAAGTTCCGGAAGGCGTTCTTCGGCGTGATCGGCGAACGGCCGTAGTTGTAGCCCATCCGAACAGCGACCGGGAAATCGAATTTCGGAGCGAAGTCATACTCGGCACCGCCCGCGAAGACGTATTGGTCGCGCCACTCCAAGCCACCCAAGGCTAAATCCCGGCCCAGGAAGCCCGAGGACCAATCGATCCAGCGGAAATCACCGAGGATCCGAAAGCCGCTGAGCGGCTGGAGCGAGATACCGAAAATGACCTCTTGCGGAAGGTCGAGGCCGGTATCGAGGATGTCGGGATAGCGATCGAAGGCCTGAAAGTGCTGGCGGGTGACATACATCGCCCCGATGCTCAGCATCTTGACCGGTTTATATTGAACGCCGATCCGACCGCCGATTCCCAAGGCGCTGTCGGTGCGATTGGTGCCGACCGTCTCGGGAAAACCCGGCGCCAACGTGGCGTTGTCGGTTTGAAAGAAGGCGTAGTTGATGTCGAGGCCCACGCCGATCGAAAGATTATCCAAGACCTGATAAGACGCGCCGGGGACGATTTTTAGATTAGCATAGCGTCCGGACCGGTCATATCGATTGCCGGTGATCGCGCTGTTGAAGCGTGAAACCGGGAAATCGACGTTGAAGCCGGCCGAGAAGAAGGCTCCGACGCCGGCCACCAGCTTGTCGCCGAACAACCGGAAGGAAGCGCTGCCGGTGGGCAAGAGAATGCCGTCGTCGAAACCGTTGACGAAGACGGCATCGGGATTGCCGGCCGGGGCCGCTGAGCTTCCCATCCGAGTGTTGGGAAACGCGACCGTAAAGCTCAAGTCAAATTGATTGCCGACGAAGGCGAGTCCGGCCGGATTGTTGACGAGGGTATTGGACGTCGGATCGTAGGCAACGCCGGCGCCGCCGATGCCGAGGCTTCGGGGACCGGAGGTAACTACCAAAAGGCCATTGCTGGCAAAAGCCGGAGCGGCCAGTGCCGTGATTAAAATTGGAAGGATGAGATAAGTGAGACGAAGGGAAAAATACCGAAGTATACTGATCATACCTTCCCCCTTTCGGACCTATTTATAAACGATGCACAAATAAATGCCCAATGAATTCAAAAAAAAATTGCATCTTCCTTGAGCATTCCCTTACAATTTTAAGAACGGCGAGCCGGACGTGCCTTGGCTCGAGGGTGCTTCTTTTTGCTTCGCGAAACCTTTTCCTTCGGCACGATTCCTCGATCCATCGCGTCCAACTCCAGCTCTTCAATCTTCGAATAGCGGTATCGTGGCGCCGCGCGCACCGCTTCACGCACCGCCGCCAAGGTGTCGCCGCCGATCAAGCCATCCTGCGCCAAAACCATCGCCAGCTGGTAAGCGCCGCGCACCGGAACCAATGAAGATCCGAAACGTTCAAAACGCTCCGGCGGGCTGTTGCGCTCGAGGTGAATGAAAATTTTCTCCACTCCGCCGCGCTTGGCAGGCAGAGCTTGGGCGGCCTGCAAGATCGATCTCCGGTCGGCCTCGGGAACGTCGGCGGCCGCCAAGGCCTCCTCCAAGCCGGTGGCATCCAGCTCGCCGCGCAGCCAAGAAGCATAAAGCGAGAAAGCCTCGGCGTCCTTTTCGTAATCGTCGCCGAAAAGATATTCGCGGGCATGGACTCGATCCATCCGGCCGCGCAGCAGGGCCGCGGTCTTGAAACCGACTTGCTCGAAGAGCCGGTCGGGCCGCAGCTCGAGCAAGGTCCGGAACCAATCCTTGAAAGTGATGCCGTCGTGCTCGACGCCGTCGCGCAGCATCTTCCCCTCGATCGACGAGCGCAAAAACGGCGGGCTGGCCGAGATGAAATAAATCGGATTCAATGCCACCGCTTCGCCGGCGCCGCGGCGAAGACCGCGCAGCACCTCGGGCATCCCGGGGATGGCCAGCTTGTCGGTGGAGAGCTCGAGGGGGATCGTCAGCAAGCCGCGCCAGGAGGAGAAATGGGTCGACAAGTAAGTTTTGTCGATATCCCAAATAAAGGCCGGCCCCTCGTAAGTCGGCGGCAGCGGCCGGTCATTGCGCAGACTGAGCGGGTAAGGGCGGGTCATGAGCTCTCCCGGCCGGTCGGCCGCTCCATCAATCCTCCGAGCAAGTCCTGAATTTGCCGACCTTCGTAGAAGGCGCCGTAGACCGCCCGCACCATCGGCAGGTCCAAACCCAGTTGTTGAGCTTGCTGATGGACCGCAAGAGTCGCCGGGACTCCTTCCACCACTTGCTGAGAGGAGCCGAGGATCTCTTCCAATTTCTCGCCCTTGGCGTAACGCAGCCCGGTTCGGAAGTTGCGGCTCAAGGTCGAGCTGCAGGTAGCCATCAAGTCGCCGATCCCGGCCAAGCCTCCGAAAGTCGACTCTTCGGCCCCCAGCGCCACGCCATAACGCGCCATCTCCGACAAGCCCCGAGTGACGATCAAGGCCTTGGTGTTGGCGCCAAAGCCGAGCCCGTGGGCGGCGCCCGACATCAGGGCGATGATGTTCTTGAAAGCGCCGCCGATCTCGGTGCCGATGACGTCGCGGGCGGCGTAAAGTCGCAGCGGGCTGCCGTGGAACAGCTCCTGGGCCTTGCGGGCCGCCTCGTCGTAGTGCGAAGCGACGGTCGCGCCGGCCGGATTCCCGTCCATCAGCTCCTCGGCCAAGTTGGGCCCCGAAATCACCCCGATCTTGAGAGCGCAGGTTTCCTCGCGCAAAACCTCGGACATTCGCTTGAAGGTTACCGGCTCGATGCCTTTGGTGGCGTGGATCAGGATTTGATCGCCGGTCAAATGATCGCCGATTTGCCGGGCCACTTCGCGGAAGCCTTTGGTCGGAACGGCGACGATGAGGATCGGAACGCGGCGCATGGCTTCGGCCAAGTCGGTCGTCGCCTGCAGGTTGGCCGGCAGCATCTTCTCCGGGAAGTAGCTCTTGTTGGTGTGGTGCTTGTTGATCTCGCGGGCTTGCTCCTCGCGCCGGACCCAAAGCAGGACCTTGCGGCGATTGCGGGTCAGCAAGGTCGCCATGGCGGTGCCGAAGCTGCCGCCGCCCACCACCAAGGCCTCGGTGCCGGATCCGGCGGAAGCTTTGGCCCGAGCGCTCATCGCTTGCCCTCCACCGCGTTCATGCGGTTCTGGTAATAGAAAATCAGCTGCCTATCGAAGTGAAAAAGCCGGTCGCCCTTTCGCTCCAGCACCGGGTGGACATGATAATCCTTCAAATGGGCCAAAGCCTCGCCCAAGACCGCGACCGGGTCGCCGGCTTGGAGAGTCCGGTCGAGGCGAATCTCGTTTTTCTTCTCCAGATCGCCGAGCCATTTCAGCATTTTTTGGAGGCGGGAATAAGTTTCCATCAGCGGCATGCTGGGCTGGCTGCCGCCGGTTCGCAGCAAGCGATAGCGGTCGAGCCGAGGGTTGGTTTCCTTCAACCACTTCCAAACGACATAAGAAACGACTTGGACGCTGCCCAGCACCGTATCGCGATGAAAGGACCGCAAGATGCTTTGGCCCAGCTCCTGGGTGTACTCGAAATCGCGCTGGCTATCGAAGCCGTAGCCGCCGTCGACCGCGACGTACTTTCGCCGATCGACGATCCGGCCGCGGTGGTCGAGCGAGCGGCCTTCCGAATCGACCAGATTTCCGAAGACGTCGAGCGGTTGCGAGAAGACGACGTGGATTCGCGACTCCAGTGAAAAAAGGCCCGAGAGAAAATCGACGATCCGCCGGATCTGCGAGAACTCGTCGTCCTCGATGATGTAGCGGCTCCTGCCGACCTCCTTGAGGTAATCCTCGATCAAAGTCTCGGCTTCCAGCACCAGCTGGTAGTTCAAGGTGCAAGGGATGATGAAGATATCCGGCTTCGGCTTCTCGTTCCTCAAGTTATGGACATAGGCGTTGAGGCCCATGCCCAGCAGGCCAAGCTTGAGCCGGCTTTCGACCTCGCCGGACCGGCTGCGGGTCCCGCCGGGAAAGAACAAGTTGTGGTAACCTAGTTCCATCGAATATCCGGCGTAAGCCTTGAGGACGTCGATGTAGAGCGGCGCCTTCTTCCGCCGGTCGACCTTGTAGGCGCCGAGATGATCCATGAAAAAGCCGATCAGCTTGTTGTGGAAGAGATTGAGCCCGGCCCCATAGAGGAAAGGCGGTAGGCCCAAGCGATAAAGGACATAGCCGATTAAAAGGCTGTCGAGATTGCTGGCATGGGTCGGCACCAGAATGGTCGTGCCCTGCTTGGAAAGGTTCTGAAAATCGACGTCGTGGCCTTCGATCAAGATTTGGTCGTCGAGCTTGCCGAAGCCGCCGGGAAAATTCCGCATGAGCTTCAAGGGGCTCAAGGTGTTGAGGAGAAGGTTCAGCCCCACCGGAACGATCCGGGTGGCCACCCGGTAGATCGCCTCGTTGAAATGGCCCAGCACTTCCTGGGCGAAGTGCCGGATCAGCTCGGCCAAGACCTCGCGCTGCTGCTCATGGCCGCCGCGCAGCGCCTTCTCTTGGAGCCGCCGATAGAAGCGAGCCTCCTCCTTGGCCTTCTTGCGGTCTTTTTCGGTTTCGAGTCGGCGCCGCTCTTCGTAAAGAGTGTCGAAGATCAAGGACTCCACCTTGGAGGTGTCCCGAGTCTGGTCGTGGAGCACTCGCTCGACCACTTCCACCACGACGCGCTTCTGATCGGCCGATTTCATAAAGAAAGTATAGCCCCGGAACGCTTGAGCCCAAGAAGAAAAAAACGGGGCTAAAGCCCCTCGCCACGCGCTCGTAGCAAGGAGCTTCAGCCCCGCTGCCATCATTTACAGCGAATTGAAGACCGCCAAGAAGACCTGGGCGATGACGCCGTAGCCCTGGACATTTGGGTGAATGTTGGGCGGAATGGTGTTCGGCGGCGGGCAGAGATAGGTCAATTGACAGGCTGTCGCCACGTTGAGCGGCACCATGTCGAAAGGCGGCGGCAATGGGAAAGGCACCGGCGTGAAGTCGGTCGAATTGAAGGCCGTGGCCACGTCGGCCACCGGGAATCCGTTCAGGCCGTAGACCCGTCCCAAGACATCGTTGTTGAATACCGCCTGCAAACCCACCGTGGCTTGAACCAAGGCTTGGCCTTCGGGCCCCAAGAACCAGGCATTCAAGAAGGTGTTGTAGTAATTCATCCCGATCACCGGGAACTCCCCGTCGGAGGCGGCAAAAAGCGGGCTGGTGATCAAGCTGAGGTTCGAGCCGATGCCCTGGAAGAGCTGCTGGAAGCAGGCCTGCTGAGCCGCCGGATCGGTGATCGGCAAACAGGTCGGCGCCCCTTGCAGGACATCGTTGGCCCCGATGTCGATCGTGGTCAGAAGGATTTGGTCCTTGTGCTCGACCAGGAATTCGACCGCGTCCTCCAACTGACTCCCCGTCTCGTAACGATCGGTG
>DATEDP010000036.1 GCA_035281585.1 bacterium | reverse complement strand
AATCAGGAGGGGCCATGAAAATCTTATTCTCGCGGGCTCTGCTCGCTTCGCTGGCGACCGCGCTTTTCTTCGCCGGCTGCTCTCAACAAAGCGCATCGACTTCCGAAACTCCCGAAAGCACCGCCCAAACTCCGGCCGCTGCGCCGCTGGCCCCGGGAATTTATCGACGCAGCCTCGCGGTCAATGGAACGCTCCGGTATTACAACCTCCACGTGCCGACCGGCTATGACGGCTCGGTCTCCTTGCCGCTGGTTTTCGTGCTGCACGGCTACAGCGGAACGGCCCAGAGCATCGCCATCAGCACCGGCATGAGCCTTAAAGCCGATCAGGCCGGCTTCTTGGTGGCCTACCTCGAAGGCACCACCGGTGACGGCTTCTTTCAAGCCTGGAACACCGGCCTGACGCCCGAGCTCGGCCTGACCGTTGACGACGTCGCCTTCGTTCGCGAGCTCGCGGAACAATTGAAAGCGGAGCTGGCCGTCGATGCCAAGCGGATCTATGCCGCCGGGATGTCCAACGGCGGCTTCATGTGCCACCGCTTGGCGGCCGAGCTGCCCGACCTCCTCGCCGCCGTGGCTCCGGTGGCCGGGACGATCGGGACCAGTCCCAATAGTGGAGTCGATTATTACATGATTCCCCCGGCCCAAGGCCCGATCCCGATACTCATCGTTCACGGCGAGCTGGATGCCAACATCCCCTACGACGGCGGCCAGGGCAGCGGCGCCGGTCAGCTCTACGTCAAGTCGGTGGCTGACGCGGTCGCTTTCTGGGCTCAGGCCGACAGCTGCGCCGGCAACGCCGAAACCACGGTGAACGGCAATGTCACCCTCATCCGCCATGGCGATTGCGCCGAGGGCAGCGAAGTGCGCCACATCAAAATTTCCGACGGCTATCACGAATGGCCGACCGCCCAAGGCCATACCGGCTTTTCGGCCACCGACGCGATCTGGGAGTTTTTCCAGCAACATTCCTTATAAACGCTCAGAACTGAACTCCCAGCGCCAGGCCGCCGTCAATGACCGTGGGATCGGCCACGCTCTGCCGAAGGGAAGAAGGCAGCAAGGCCGTCACCTCGAGATGGGGCCTTAGGTTGAGCTTGGATTGAGCCACCCCGAAATAGGCCTCGTTGAATTTCCCATTGGCCCAACCCAGCCCCAAGGAAGTTTTGATCGTCAGCTTTGGGTGCAGGTCCTTTTCGAAAGAGCCGCCGAACAATCCGAAATAAGCCTACCTCCACCTGGCATGCCACAAAGCTTGAATTCGACCGTCTTTGGAATTTAAAATCCGCCTGGATCTCCCGAACCAAAGGAGGAAATATGGCGTACGTTGACGGTTTTGTCGTCCCAGTTCCCAAGAAAAAGGTCCCGGCCTATCGGCGGATGGCCCAGAAGGCCGGAAAGGTTTGGCGCGAGCACGGAGCCCTCGAATACCGCGAATGCATCGCCGACGACGTCCAACGCGGCAAATCGACCTCCTTCCCTAGGTCGGTCAAGCTGAAACCCAGCGAAGTGGTTTGGTTTTCCTGGATCGTTTACAAATCGCGGAAAGACCGCGACCGGGTCCTGAAGAAAGTCATGGCCGACAAAAGGCTGGCCGCAATGATGGACCCTAAAAAGATGCCTTTCGACGGGAAGAGGATGTTCTGGGGCGGTTTCAAGCTAGAGGTAGACATCTAATCCAGTGGCTCCCCAATCCCAAGGAGGATCTATGAAAACCCCTATCGGACTATTGGCCGCGCTCGCCTTGACGGCAGCCGGCTCAACGGCCCAAGCCGACCATCATGAAGTCTTTATTCACGACATCCTATCGTTGGACGCTAGCTCCTGCGCCGTCGAGCTGCAGATCGACGAGGATGGACAGGATGCCTTTATCGGCACCGACCGAGTCGAGATCAACGGGACCTTGCTCGCCGAGATCGGCGACACCGAGGCCGCGACGATCAATGCCGGCGGGAACACCAATGCCGGCGACGACATTCTCTTTGCCAGCAGCGGCTTCGCCGCCGACGTTGGGCTGACGCCCGACGTCGAATTCGACAACGGCGCTTGCGCTTCCTTCGTGCCCGGCGCCGTTTTCACCTTCGTGATCGACGATCCGCTTTTCGGCGGACCCAACGCCGTGATCGACTCCTTCACCCTGCCCGCCGGCTTCATGGCCAACGTCGTCGCCTTCCGCGACTCCGATACGGCGGTCCCTCAACTGATCGGTCTCGACGATGACACCGTGGTCGTGTCGAACAACGCCGGCAACTCAGTGGTCTTGGGAACCAATCCCGATGACGGCGGCGGCTGCCGGCTGGTGCCAGGCTCCCGGGCCCATCCCGAAGCTTGGGCGATCGGAGCCGCTTTGCTCGCCGGGCTCATCTGGCGCCGCCGGTCTCTGATTTCCTGACCGCGGACCGGCCGAATCAAATCGACTTCAAATATTCGATCAGGTCGCTTTTCTCCTGATCG
>DATEDP010000035.1 GCA_035281585.1 bacterium | reverse complement strand
CAAAAGCGGGAATTCCTGATCCCGGCGATCAAGGGCGAGAAGATCGCGGCTTTGGGCATCACCGAGCCGGGCTGCGGCTCCGATGTCGCCAGCATCACGACCCGGGCCGAGGTGCAAGGCGAGGACTACGTCATCAACGGCGCCAAGACCTTCATCACCAACGGCGGCCGGGCCGATTTCATCACGCTGGCGGTGCGCACCGGCGGCCCCGGCTTCAAGGGCATCAGCCTGGTCTCTTTCCCGACCGACACCAAGGGCTTCGCGGTCGGCAAGAAGCTGGAGAAGATGGGCAACCATTCCTCGGACACGGCCTTGCTCTTCTTCGAGAACTGCCGCATCCCTCGGCGCTACGTCATCGGCGAGGAGAACCAGGGCTTCGTCTACATCATGAAGAATTTCCAAGGTGAAAGGTTGGTCGCCGCGATCACCTGCGTCTCGGGCTCGGAGCTGACCTTGGCCGAGACCATTCGTTATTGCCAGGAGCGCCAGGCTTTTGGCAAGCGGGTGATCGATTTCCAGGTCTGGCAACACAAGTTCGCCGAGCTGGCCACTCAGATCGAGGCCGCCAAGCGCCTGACCTACCACGCGGTAGCGCTCTTCCAGGCCGGCGTCGAATGCAGCAAGGAGGTCTCGATGGCCAAGCTCTTCGCCGGCGACTTGGCCCAGCGGGTGGCCTACGACTGCCTCCAAGCCCACGGCGGCAACGGCTACATGGAAGAGTACGACCTCTCGCGTTTCACCCGCGACATCCGCCTGATGACCATCGGCGGCGGCTCGTCGGAGATCATGAAAGAGATCATCGTTAAAAAGATGAAGTGGGTTTAATTTCGTTCCCTCCCCTTTGTAAGGGGAGGGTTAGGGAGGGGTAGAGCGTTGGCGTTGTGCAAGGGTTTTGCATGATGCGAGCGCTCTACCTCCCCCCGACCCCCTCCTTACAAAGGAGGGGGAGTAGGAGTTTGGCTTGGACGATTTACTCAAATCCCTCGAGTCGAAAAAGCGCGAGTCCCTGGCCATGGGCGGGCCCGAGGAGATCGCCAAGCAGCATGCCGCCGGCAAGCTGACCGCGCGGGAGCGGATCGACCTGCTCTTCGACAAGGGCAGCTTCGTCGAGATCGGCCTCTTGGCCCATCATCAATCGACTCATCCCGACATGCAGGGCCGGAGCACGCCGGCCGACGGCTGCGTCACCGGCTACGGCAAAGTGAAGGGCCGGCCGGTCGCCTGCGTGGCCTACGACTTCACGGTCATGGCCGGCTCGATCGGAGTCGTCCAGGAACGCAAGGTCGACCGGCTCCGCGAAACCGCGCTCCGCGAGCGGATCCCCATCGTTTGGCTGCTCGATTCGGCCGGCGCCCGGGTCCAGGAGATCGCCGGCTCCCAGTTCGCCGAGAGCGGCAAGATGTTCTACGACCAAGTCAAGATGAGCGGCTGCATCCCGCAGGTCGCCGCGATGATGGGGCCCTGCGCCGCCGGCACCGCCTACATCCCGGCGCTGGCCGACTTCGTCCCGATGGTGAAGGGAACCTCCTCGATGGCCCTGGCCGGGCCGCCCTTGGTCAAGGCGGTGATCGGCGAGGACATCACGATGGAGGAGCTCGGCGGATCGAAGATGCACTGCGAGGTCAGCGGGGTGGGGGACCTCGAAGTCGCTGACGACAAGGCCTGCATCGAGGTGATCCAGGAGTATTTGAGCTATTTCCCCCAAAACAGCGAAGAGCTGCCGCCGCGGCTCTCCAGTCAAAGCACCTTTTCCGAATATTCCTTTTCGGAATACGAGGATCAGGGCAATGCCGGCGACAAAGTCGACGACTCGATTTTGCAGGTGCTGCCCGACAGCTCCAAGAAGCCCTACGACATGCACGAGATCATCCGCCGCCTGGCCGATCACGAGCGCTTCCTGGAGCTCAAGCCGAATTTCGCCAAGTCGCTGCTCGTCGGCTTGGCCCGCTTCGACGGCTACCCGCTCGGCATCGTCGCCAGCCAGCCGATGGTGATGGGCGGGGCCCTCGACGTCGACGCCGCCGACAAGGGCGCGCGCTTCATCAACCTCTGCGACGCTTTCAACATCCCGCTGCTTTTCCTGCAGGACGTGCCCGGCTTCATGGTCGGCTCCAAGGTCGAGCGCCAGGGCATCATTCGCCACGGCGCCAAGATGCTCTACGCCGTCTCCCGGGCCAGCGTCCCCAAGATGACCGTCGTCATCCGCAAGGCCTACGGCGCCGGTTATTACGTCATGTGCGGCCGGGGCTACGAGCCCGACGGCCTGGTGGCTTGGCCGACCGCCGAGATTTCGCTGATGGGCGCGGAAGGCGCGGTCAATATTTTGTTCCGCAAGCAGGTCGAAAGCGCGGCCGACCCCGAAAAGACCCGAGCCGAGCTCGTCGAGCGCTACCGCCGCGAGATCAGCCTCGAAAAGGCCGCGGCCGGAGCCTACATCGACGACGTCATCGATCCCCGCGAGACCAAGCGCTGGGTGCTGCGAACCCTGGAATTGGCCCGCGCCAAACATTGGGATTGGCCAAAAAAGAAGCATGGCGTGGCGCCGGTCTGAGCGCTCATGACGCTCTCCGTCATGGCACGGCGGTTCTGCACAGAATTTTTTTAGGTCTTTTTCGATCCAAGCGGCCGCGGATTCTTGACGGCGAAGGCGATTTATTGTTTTCCTGGAATCATGAAAAGAACTCGGATCACCGTCGACCTCGTGGACCCCGAACTCATGAAGATGCTCAAGCTCGAGGCCGCCGTTCAACGGCGCTCGATGCGCGACATCGTCCAGAAGGCGCTCCAAGGGTTCTTCTCCAACAAGAGAGAGCAGCAGGCGCTCGTGAAACGGCTGGAACCTTCCTTCGTGGAATGGGACAATCCTCGAGACGCCAACTATGATCGACTTTAAAGCGGGCGACTTCGTCCTCGTTCCCTATCCTCTCAGCGATCCTCATTCCGTCCATCAAAGACCGGCTTTCGTGGTTTCCCGGGTCCAGGCCAAGGGCACCCCGACCATGGCGGTGGTTTCCTTGGTGACCAGCAAGGTCGACGAGGTCGAGATGCCGGGCGATTACCAAGTCCTCGATTGGATGCAGGCTGGCCTGAAGTTTCCGGCCAAGATCCGGCTCAGCAAGATCGTCAGCATCGACGCCAACGTTTTGCAGAAAAACCTGGGCAGCCTGAGCCGGCGAGAGTGGAAGACGGTGGCCAACGAGTTCCTCAAAATTTTTTCCTATTGGATCAGCCCATGAGCGGCGACAAGGTCATCGTCACCTGCGCCCTGACCGGCGTCCTGGCCCGCAAGGAGCAGTGCCCGGCGATTCCCTATTCGCCGGCGGAGATCGCCGAGGAGGCCCGCCGGGCCTACGAAGCCGGGGCGGCGGTGGTCCACATCCACGCCCGCCGGCCCGACGGCGGCCCCAGCTGGGAGTCGGCGGTTTTCGGCCAGATCAAGGAAGAGATCCGAAAGCGCTGCCCGGTCCTGCTGAATTTCTCCTCCGGCGGCATCGGCCTGCCGATCCAGGAGCGGACTCGCCATATCGTCGAGCACCGGCCCGAGATCGCCGCCCTCAATATGGGCTCGATGAATTACGCCATTTACAGCCGGAAGCAGAAGGCCTTCTACCACGACCACGTCTTCGCCAATCCCTTCCGCGATATCCAATACTGCCTCGAACAGATCAACCAGGCCGGAGCCAAGCCCGAGCTCGAATGCTTCGACGTCGGCCACGTTGCCAACGCCGAGCCCTTCATCGACATGGGTTTGCTGAAGGCGCCGGCCCATTACAGCCTGATCCTCGGCGTGCTCGGCGGCATTCCGGCCCGGCCCGGCAATTTGGCCTGCATGGCCCAAAATCTCCCGAAAGGCTCGCATTGGGAAGTCATCGGCATCGGCCGCGACCAATGGCGCTTGATCGAAGAGGCCCTGGATCTGGGTGGTGACCTGCGGGTCGGCTTGGAAGACAACTTCTATTTGCCCAACGGCGAGATGGCCGCCTCCAACGGCGACTTGGTCGACGAAGCGCTGCATCGGCTTCAAGAGCGGGGCCGGCGCGCCGCTTCGGTCGAAGAGGCGCGGTCCATTCTGCAATTGAATTAAAGGAACTTAGAATCCCAGGCCGCCGAAGCGCGGGCTCTTTTCGCCCATGCCGCCGGCGTCGGGCTCGTGGCCGCCATCGCCCATCCCTTGGATGTTGATGACGGTGTCGGAAGCGTCGGGAAGCTTTTCAGGAAGCTTGGGTTGGCCGGCCGGCTTGGGCGGCGCCTTGTCGATGCTGCGCGACGGCGTATCGGGATCGACGACGGCTTGGTCGGCCTCGCCCTCGACCGGCGCGCCTTCGCCTTCCACCGGCTCTTCCTTGGCCGGCGACTCGGTCTTGGGCGCCGGCTCGGCCTCGACCGGCGCGGTGCTGCTGGCGTTGGGCGCCGGAATGACGATCGACGAGCTGAATTCGCTGGAATTGCGGCCGATGCCGTGGGCCAGGGCCGCGATCTTGGTCTGGTTGGGGATGAAGCCCTTGCTCTTGGTGGCGATGGTGAAATTGTCGCGGGGAATCTGAACCCGCGGCACGACGATCATCCCGACTTCGCCCGGTTCCTTGCCGATGGTGTAGATCTGGAGCTCGACGTTGGCTTCGGCGACGCCGCTGATCATGAAGTTCTCGCCCTCTTGGACGACCTTGGTGATCTGGGGCCGCTTGGTCGAATAGCGGTTGGGACCGACCTTGATGGCTTGGCCGCTGTTCTTGGAAAAGTAATTGTAAACGATCTTGTTGTTGGGGCCGGCGCCGGGGCCGATCTCGACGCCGTTGAAGGTGTTGGCGACGATGTCGTTGCTCTGGATCAGGTTCTCGCTGGCTCCGTCGCCGAGCAGGATGCCGGCGCCTTGATTGGTCTTGGGCTCGCCGAAGAGAGCCGAGGAGGAGATCGCGGTTTCGGGCGAGTCCTTGTGGTAGCCGATGGTGTTGAACTCGATGGTGTTGCGGTTGCCCTTGACCAAGATGCCGGGGCCGCCGAAGCCGGTGAAGTGGCAATTGCGGACGACGTTGCCGCTGCTGGTGATCTTGAGGCCGGCGACCTCGATGGTGGGATCGACGCCCGCCTCGTTCTCCTCGACCCCTTCAATCAAGACCCGGCCCTGGGGAGTTTGACAGTCGATGGTGGTCAGGGAGCCCGAAACCTCGGGCAGGGGGCCCTTGGTCACGCGGACTCGGTCAATGGTCGGATCGAAAACGATCTTCACCAAGGTGAAGCCGCTTTGGGCCCGAATTCCGCTGGCTTGGATGAGAGCGGTCCGCAGGGTACCGGGCAAAAGGCCGTCGCCGCCTCGGCTGACGGTCAGAACTTTTTCGGAGAAGAGTTGGGAAAAATCGGCCCCGCCCTCGGCCCTAAGGCTGGCCGGAGCCGCCAAGAGCAATAAAAAAGCCAATAATTTTAATATCTTATGGCCGTACATCGCTAAGAGTCTTATCGGGCTTTTTTGCCCAAAGTTGCGGGGGCTTTTTTGGGGCTAAGTCTTTGAAAAAGCAAGTGGATTCACCCTCTCCCGCGAGGGGGGGAGGGAAACTTAGCTGTTGGCGGCGGCGCTCATCGAGGAGGAATTGGCCGGGCCGCTTTGACGCTTGAGCTTCTTGACCACCTCGTCGGCCAGCTCGCGGTAGTTTTGGGAACCGGAGCTCGAGGGGTAGTTTTGGAAAACCGGCAGGCCTTCGAGCTGGGATTTGTTGAGGGCGGTGTTGATCGCGATTTGGGTCTTGAAAACCTTGCCCCGGAAATAATTGCGGATGTTGGTCTCGATGATCTCGTTCATGTTGACGTTGCGGCCGTCGACCCGGGTGAAAAGCACCCCCAGGATCTTGAGCCGGGGATTGAGCCGCTCGTTGACGGTCTCCAACGTCTCGACCAAGTCGTTGACTCCCTCGAAGGCCAACACGCTCATCTCGCAGGGCACAACGCAGAAGTCGCTCGACACCAAGGCATTGAGTGTCAGGTTGCCGAGGTTGGGCGGGCAATCGAAGAGGACGTAGTCGAATTGGGTCCGGGCGGCCTTCATCGCCTCGTTGAGGATGTATTCCTTGCCGATCTTGGTGGCCAGCAGGCTCTCGGTCTCGTAGAGCGTCTTGTCGCCGGGCGTGATGTAGAAGTTTTCCAGCTCGGTGTTGATGACGCCGTCCATCACATTGCCCTTCTTGGCCGAAAGGATGGTGGACATCGGCGAGTATTCGACGCCTTCGGGGATCAGGGCGCCCAGCGATTTTTCGACGTGGCCTTGGGGATCGAGGTCGACGACCAGAACTTTCTTTCCGTGGAACTTCGCCAAGGCCGTCCCGAGGTTGACCGCGCTGGTCGTCTTGCCGACGCCGCCTTTTTGCGAGCAGATCGCCAAAACCGTGGCCCGCTTGCGGCCCTTCTCGGGATTCGCTAAGACTTGGGAGCTCTCGACGGTGAGCAGCGATTTGATTTTATCGGTCAGAAGGGACATGACGAAAGACCCAACCTTGGAAATTTTCCCGGTGATAGAGCAGGGGCCCCCATTATGCAAGAGTCAATTTCGTGAAATTCCACCCGGCGATGCTGTCACTTTATATTCACATCCCTTTTTGCGTATCTAAGTGCCATTACTGCGATTTTAACTCGGCCGGAATCGGTCGCTCGGCGCTTCCCGAGGCCGAATATCTCGCCGCTTTGCGTCGTGAAATGGGCCGGTGGTCCGGGCTTTTGGGCCCCGGGGCGGCCGACCGTTTCGACACGGTTTTTTTTGGCGGCGGAACTCCTTCGCTTTTTTCGGCGGCGGGAATCGAAGCAGTCCTGACCGAGGCCGAAAGCCTTCGTCCGCGTCGCGCCGGGGCTGAAGTCAGCCTGGAGCTGAATCCCAAGACCGCCGACTTGGCTAAAATGCGTGGTTTTCAACAGGCCGGCGTGAACCGCCTCTCGATCGGCGTCCAAACTTTGGACCCGGGCCTATTGGCGGAGCTGGGCCGAGCTCACGATCCGGAAGAGGCTTTGCAAGCCCTGAGCTGGGGCCTGGATGCCGGATTCGAAAAGCTCAGCATCGACTTGATGTATGGCTTGCCCAAGCAGGAAATGCGCCAGCTCGAGGCGACCTTGGCCGGTTTGGAAACTTATCCGCTGCGGCATCTTTCGGCCTACGAGCTGATCGTGGAGGAGGAGACCCCTTTCTACGACCGTCACCTGCGAAACCGCTTGCCCTTGCCGCCGGAGCCCGACGTCGAGGCGATGCGCCGCCGGGTCGAGCAATTCGCCTTCGCCAAGGGCATGAAGGCCTACGAGATCAGCAACTATGCCGCGGAAGGCGCCGAGGCCCGTCACAATCTGCATTATTGGAACTACGACAGCTTCGTCGGCCTCGGCTCCGGTGCCGTCTCCTTGCTGAAAATTTCGGAGCTGGATCCGGGATTCCCTTCGCGGCTCGGCGCCAAGGCCGGCCCCGAGGCCTTCGCGCTCCGTCTCACCAATCCTCGGGGGCTGGCCGAATATCAGCGCACGGCCCGGTGTTGGGACCGGGTCGAGGTCGAATCCATCTCCCGGCCCCAAGCCCAAGGCGAGTTCATGATGATGGGCCTGCGCAAACGCGAGGGCGTGGCCTATGCCGATTTCGAGGCCTGCTTCGGCGAGCCCTTTCCCAGCGATTTCGCGGCGCTCGTGAAGCGGGGCGAAGCGAGGGGCTGGATCGAGGCCGATGCCGCGGGCTGCCGCTTCACCGAAGCGGGCCTGGCGCTGAGCAATGAGTTTTTACGGGAGTTTTTTTAGTTTGCCGCGTTGGGGAAAATCCCCCCAACCCCCCTTTTTCAAAGGGGGGCAACCGCGAGGCAAAGCCCTCTTCACCCCCCTTTGAAAAAGGGGGGCCGGGGGGATTTAAAAGCGCTCCTCGCACCGATTGACAGCCCCTCGCCGGATCGTTAACTCTTCCCTTAGCATGAACGAAACCGCTCCACCCCTGGACCCGCGCCAAGTCCAAATTTTACGGGCTTTGGTGGAGAGCTATATCCACAGCGCCCAGCCGGTGGGATCGATCGCTCTTTCCAAATCGCCGGATTTCGGGCTGAGCTCGGCGACGATCCGCAACGCGATGGCCGAGCTCGAGGAGGCCGGCTATCTCGAGCAGCCCCACACCTCGGCCGGCCGAGTGCCCACCGACAAGGGCTTTCGTTTCTACATCGACTGCCTCCTCAAGGTGGAGCCGCTCGACGATGAAGTGAAGCGCCACATCCGCCATTCGCTCGACGAGGGCACCGACGCCGCCTCGATCCTCCAGAACACCAGCCGGGTCCTCTCGGGCCTCTCCCAGCACGTCGGCCTGATCCTGGCGCCGAAGCCCGAGTGGACCAAGCTCAAGCACCTCGAGTTTCTCCCGCTCCGCGAGCGCCAGATTTTGGTGATCTTGGTCACCGAGCAGGGCGTGGTCCAGAACCGCCTCTTCGAGACCGAGGAAAGCTACTCCAAGGTCGAGCTCCAGCGGATGAGCAACTACCTCAACTCGCTGCTCGCCGGCCTCGATTTGGCCGAGGCCAAGGTCCGGATCCTCGAAGAGATGGCCGGCCAGCAGGCGGCCTTGGATCGGCTCTTGAAACAGGCCTTGATCCTCTCGCAGCAAACCTTTGCCGCCGAGACCGACGGCCTCATCATCGAGGGCGAGAAGAATTTTCTTTACACCCAGGAGTTTTCCAATTTGAACAAGATCCGCGAGATCCTGGCGGCGCTGGAAGAGAAGCATCGGCTGGTGGCCTTCCTCGACCGGGCGATCAAGGCGCCGGGAGTCCAGATCTTCGTGGGCAGCGAATCCCGGCTGGTCGATTTGAGCGATTGCAGCCTCATCGTCGCCCAATACGGCCAAGCCGACAAGCCGCTCGGCAGCTTGGGCGTGATCGGGCCGACCCGGATGGATTATTCGAAGCTGATTCCGATGGTCGAGTATGCCGCCCGCTCGCTGAGCCAAATTTTTACAGGATAGCGCCATGGCGAACGACAAGATCGAACAACTGAAGTCGGTGATCAAAGCCAAGAAGGAAGCCGAGAGCCGAGTCAAGGAAGCGGCCGAGCAGGGCGGCCTCGCGCCCGGCCTCGAGGACCAATACCGCGGCCGGATCGCCGAGCTCGAAGCCGAGCTGGAGAAGGCCCAGATCGCCGTGGCCGAAGCCGAGGCCAACGCCAAGGACGCCCAGGACAAATACCTCCGGGCTTACGCCGAATTCGACAATTCCAAAAAGCGCTCGGCCAAGGAAAAGGAAGAGTCGCTGCGCTATGCCCACGAGCGGCTGATCAAGGATCTCTTGCCGGTGCTCGATGGGCTGGAGCAGGCTTTGGCCCACGCCGATACCTCGGACAAGGCGGCGATCGTCGAAGGCGTGGAGCTGGTCCTGCGCCAGTTCCTGAAAGTTTTGGAGAATTACGGCGTCACCCCGGTGGTCTCGCTCGGCCAGCCCTTCGATCCTCATCATCATGAAGCGGTCGGTCAGCAGGAGTCCGGGGAGCACGAGCCCCACAGCGTGGTCAACGAATACCGCCGGGGCTACAAGCTGCACGATCGCCTGATCCGGCCGGCGATGGTGACGGTGGCCAAGCCGCCGGAAGGGAAAAAGTGAAAAACTACCATGCGGTCCTTGGCGTCAGGCCCGAAGCCACGCCGGCCGAGGTCAAGAAGGCTTTCAAGGAGCTGGCCTTCCAATACCATCCGGACCGCAATCCCCACAATCCGGTCGCCGAAGAGCGCTTCAAGGAGCTGGTCGAGGCCTATTCCTATTTGACCGGGAACATGGAAGCGCTGCGGGCTCTCCAAGGCCCTTCGGCCGCGGCTCGGATGACCGGCGACTACGCCCAGGACATCCTCAAGACCCTCTTCGACATCGATCATCCCTTTTCCCTGCATGACCGGCCGGCGCTTCAGGTTGAAATCCTGCTGACGCTGGAGGAAGCCTTCCGGGGAACGACCAAGGCCGTCGAGGTCGAGCGGCAGGAAGTCTGCGCCGAATGCAAGGGCAGCGGCGTCGACCATGGCGCCAAGATCTTCACTTGCACCTATTGCTTCGGCGCCGGCCAAGTCGGCGGACCCGAGGACGGGACCAAGCGCCGCGAGTGCCCCAAATGCAACGGCCGCGGCTTCTTGAGCTCGCGCGGCTGCGTCGCCTGCAAGGCCCGCGGCTTCAAGCGCCGCGCGGTCAAATTGAAAGTTGCGGTTCCGCCCCATTCGCAGGATGGCCAGAGCGTGGTTCTCCCCAACGAAGGCCATGAAACCGCTCCCGGCCGGCGCGGCGACGCTTTGGCCGTGTTCAAGCTGGCGAGGCATCCCAGCTTTTCCTTTGACGGCAAGGATATCATGTGCGAGACCAGCGTCGAAATGAGCGAGGCCGCTCTGGGCGGCGACGTCAAAGTCCCCACTCTCGACGGCTTCACGACGCTCCACTTGCCGCCGGGCACCCAGTCCGGCCAGGTCTTCCGCCTCAAAGGCATGGGATTAGGCGGCGATCAATTTGTCAAAATAAAGGTCAAGACTCCGGTCGCGCTCAGCGAAAGAGATCGCCACCTCCTGCGCCGCATTCAGGGCGGCATCGCGGTGACGCCCCGGGGTTTCTGGCAAAAGATCAAGAAATGGTTTTGGTGAAAAGAATGCGAAAGGTCCTCGTCCTCCTTCTCCTCCTGGCAACCACGGCTTGCATCAAGGGCGGGGTCAGCCCGACCAAGGTGGTCTATCCCAACCCGGTGAGCGCCGAGGCGCGCGCCGATTTTGCCCGGGCCGAGGACGAATTCAAGGCCCAGCGCTATCCCCAAGCCGAGAGCGGCTATCAGGCCTACGTCGATAAATATCCCTACAACGAGCTGACCGACACCAGCCTTTATCGGATCGGCCAGATCCAGATGCTGCGCAAGGACTACAACGGCGCCACCGTGACCTTCGACCGGCTGATCGGCAAGACGCCCGATCCCGACGTGGCTTCGCGGGCCCGGGTCAAGGCCGGTATCTCCCAATTTCGACTCAATCAATTCGACCGCAGCCTGGCTTACTTCGACAAGACCCAGCCCCATGCCCTGGGCGAGAACGACCGGATCAAGCTCGGCGGCCTCGGCTTGGCCGCCCTGGAAAAGACCGGCGGCTCGGCCGAGCGGCGCGGCTTCTACGATGCGGTGCTGCTCGACACCTATCAGGGGATGAGCGACGCGACGGTCCAGCAAAAGTACGGCGGCGAAGCGCCGATGCGGCCGGCGGTCACCCAAGATCTCGAAGCCTGGGCCCGGCGGCCGGCCACGATCGATCAGATCGATCCCCGCTTCAAGGATTACAAGGCCAAGGCCAGCGAGCCCTATGTCGCTTACAAGCTGGGCATGGCTTACAACCAGGCCGGCGACAGCAAGAACGCCAAGAAATACCTGGGCCGGCTCCAAGACAAGTATCCCGGCCATCCCCTGGCCAAGGAAGCCGCTCCGACCCTGGCCAAGCTCGGTTACAAGCCGGGCAAGGAAGGCAAGCCCAGCGGCAAGACCTTCAAGGTCGGCGTGATCCTCCCGCTCACCGGAAAGTATGAAGTCTATGGCGCCAGCACCCTCAAGGGCATGGAGTGCGCGGCCAGCCTCAAGGCTCCCTGCAGCGGGGTGAACAACCTCGAGATCGTCAGCCGCGACGATCAAGGCGATCCCAACTTGGCGGTTCAGGCGGTGGAGTCCTTGGTTCGCGACGAAAAGGTGGCGGCGATCATCGGGCCGCTCTCCTCGGCCTCGGCCCAAGCCGCGGCCCGGCGAGCCCAGGAGCTGGGCGTCGTGATGATCAGCTTGGCCCAAAAGGAAGGCATTCCGGCCATCGGCGACAAAATCTTTCGCTTCAGCCTGACCCCGGGCGAGCAGGTCCGAGCTTTGCTGGGCGAGGCGGTGAAGAAACGGCAGAAAAAGAACATCGCCGTCCTCTATCCGAACTCGAACTACGGCAAGGTGATGATGTCGACGATGAAGGACATGGCGCCGGCCCAAGGCGCCACCGTCACCGCCTCCCAGGGCTACGCTTCGGCCGGCGATGCGGCCAACCAGCTCCGGCAGCTCAAGTTCAGCGTGTCTCAGATTTCGGCGAGCAATCCGCTGGGCTTCGACTCGCTGTTCATTCCCGATTCCTATGCTTCGGTCTTAAAGATCGCTCCGGCTTTGCGGCCGGCCGGCATCGAGAACATTCTGCTGCTCGGCACCAATGCCTGGAACGACCCCAGCCTGGCGGCGAAATCCGGCGGCCTGCTCGACCAATCGATCTTTCTCGACATCTACTTCAAGGATTCGGACGCGCCGGCGGTCCGGGAATTCGTCCAAGAGTTCCAGGGAGCCTACGGCGGGACGCCTTCGACCCTCGAGGCGATGGGCTATGACGCGATCCGTTTCCTGGGCCACGCCTTGCACGGGCGAAAGGGCGGCTCCGGCGACGAAGTCCGCCAGGCGGTCAGCGGCATGCGCGGCTTCCGCGGGGTGACCGGCTTGCGGTCCTTTCTGCCGGACCGCGAGGCCCAGGTTGAGCCGTATTTGCTGACGGTCGAGGGCGGACAGATCAAAGAACTTAAATAATCGGGTGTCATCCTGAGCGCCAGCGAAGGATCTCATACCCACCAAGGTGGTCATAGATCCTTCGTCGCTATGCTCCTCAGGATGACTAGCTGGATGCCCACTCTTCATTCCCTCGGCGAATTCGGTCTCATCGAGCGCGTTCGCCGGCGGCTTCCACCGAGCTCCGGTTGGAAAGTCGGCATCGGCGACGACGCCGCGGTCCTCCAGCTCTCTCCCCGCCATTACCAACTATTCACCGAAGATTTGCTGGTCGAAGGCGTTCATTTCCGCCGGGGCTCGCCGGCCGAATGGCGGGACTTGGGTTGGAAGAGCTTGGCGGTGAATTTGAGCGACCTCGCCGCGATGGGCGGAAGGCCCTTGGGCGCCGTGGTCGGTCTGGCCCTGCCGAAGAAAGCCAAAGTCGCTGAGCTCGATGCCTTTTATCGCGGGCTGGCCGAGGCTTCCCGGCGCTATCGCTGCCCGATCGTCGGCGGCGACACCAACGCCTCGCCGGCCGGCGCCACGATCGCCGTGGCGGTCCTGGGCGAAAGCCGCCAAAAACCCTTGTTGCGAAGCGGAGCCCGGCCGGGTGACACGCTTTGGGTCAGCGGCGAGCTCGGCACCGCCGCCCTCGGTTGGATGGCGATTCAAAAAGGGATCGGAGGGGCGGCCCAGCCCTTCCGCCGGCGCCATGCCCGGCCCGGGCCGCGCTTGGAATGGGGCGAAAAATTGGCCCGCAGCGGGATGGTGAGCGCGGCGCTGGATCTCAGCGATGGCTTGGCCGGCGATTTGGTTCACCTCGCTCGCGCTTCCGGTGTCGGTTTCGAGGTCGATATCGATTTGTTGCCGAAGTCGCGGGCCTTCACCCGGCTTTGCCAAAATTTGAAGTTCGAAGAAGAACGATTGCTCTTGGCCGGCGGGGAGGATTATGAGCTTCTCTTCACGGTGCGCCGCGGAGCCGAAAGGCGATTTCAAGAATACTGCCGGCGTTATCGATTGAAGGTGACCCGGATCGGGAAAGCCAAGAAAAGCCAAAAGCTGGCCTGGCATCGGTCGGGGAAGAAGATCGCGGTGGTTTGGCGGGGGTATCGACACTTCTAATTCTAAACCCCCCTTTGAAAAAGGGGGGCAGGGGGGATTTGACGGACATGGCAAAAAAAACCAATCGGTAATATTGCCAGCGCTTTAAATCCCCCCAACCCCCCTTTTTCAAAGGGGGGTTTATCGGGGTGTTAGCATGCTTCGGAAAATCTACCTGGTGGCGATCAACGGCCTCTTTTGGGCCTTCTTCGTCCTTTCGTCGATGGTATTGGTGATCGGCGCGGCTTTGATCCGGCTCGTCACCAAGCCCTTCGACCCCAATCTGCGCTTCTTGCAAAAGTACACCTGTCTCTGGTCCAGCCTCTATCTCTGGGTGAATCCCTTTTGGAGCTTGGAAAAGTCCGGGCTGGAGCGGGCCGACAAGAAGCGGGCCTATGTCATCGTCGCCAACCATCAGTCGATGGCCGACATCATCTGCGTCTTCAACACCTTCCTGCATTTCAAGTGGGTCGCCAAGAAGGAGCTGTTCAAGGTCCCCTTGCTGGGCTGGAACATGTCGCTCAACGGCTATGTCGCCATCGACCGGGGCAATCCCGAAAGCCGCGAGCGCTGCCTTCGCGACTGCCGCGGTTGGCTGGAGCAAGGCTCCTCGGTCTTCTTCTTTCCCGAGGGGACCCGTTCGCAGGACGGTCAGCTGCGGGACTTCAAGCCCGGCGCCTTCCGTTTGGCGATGGAGAGCGGCTTTGACATCCTGCCCATCGTCATCCGGGACTCGCTCTACGCCATTCCCAAGCACTCGCGGCTGCTGAGCGGAAAATCACGGATGCGCCTCGAAGTCCTCGATCCGGTCGCGGTGGCTCCCTTCAAAAACGGCGATCTCGATGCCGCCGCCCGCCGGCTGAGCGACGAAGTCCGGGCCCGCATCGCGGCTCGGCTCGGGACTTAAGACGATTTGCCTTTCCTCGCTTTTCGGCGGGGGCTACCATTCTCCTAATTGGAAGAAGGAGGGAGTATGAAGCGTCCCGTCAAGCTCCTCTGGCTCTTCGGTGTGGTTGCGGTCGGCGTCGTCGGAGTCCTGCTCTTCCGGCACTCGACGGTCGAAAGCGGCAGCGCTCCCAGCAGCTTCGCGCCGGTGAACATCACCGTTCCTTTCCCCGACACCATGGCAAAAATGCAAGGCGAGAAGGCCGGGATCATGGCCCGCCAAAGGGATTTGTTGAATGCCCGCTACGATTTGAGCAACCGGCCGGCGGCCGGCGTCACGATGGCCCGGGGCAAGGCGGTGCAAGAGGGCGTCCGGGTCAAGCTGGCTCAAGGCACTTGGGAAGAGCTCGCCAACAAGACACCCGACGAGATCCGCAACGGCAGTCTCTTTCCAGCCGGATTTCTGCCCTTGCCCCATCCCAACCATCCCGAGGGCGGGATGCTCTTTCCCCATTTCGAAATTGAGGAGGTCAAGAAGCAAGAGGGGCGGGACCTGACCCGCTTCGATTTGGATTACGACCTGCCGGATCATTTCCTGCCGGAGTTTCCGGCGCCGATCTTTCTGACCACTCGGCCCGATTTGGGCGACGTCTCCGGCGGCCAGCTCATCACGATCAATAACTTTTACGAGCGCTTCAACGGCATCCTCAATCCCAAGCAGCTCGACGGCCTGCGCCTATTGCTGACCCCCTTTCCGCAGCAGCAGTTCAACCTCACCGAGGACCGGCGCTCGGCCCTGCCCAGCCGAGGGGTGGCTTGCCTCGACTGTCACAGCAACGGCCATACCAACGCCGCCACTCACTTGGTCGGCGACATCCGGCCCCAGGAGTTCCGCCATCGGATCGATACGCCGTCGCTGCGGGGCGTGAACATCCAGCGGCTTTTCGGCTCGCAGCGGGCCTTGAAGAACGTCGAGGACTTCACCGAGTTCGAGCAGCGGGCGGCCTACTTCGACGGCGATCCGGTCATCGCCGCCAAGAAGGGGATCAATATCCTGGACCGCGGCCAGCAGGTCCACGCCATGGCCGAATTTCAGGAGCTGCTCGATTTCCCGCCGGCGCCGAAGCTCGATGTCTTCGGCAAGCTCGATCCGACCAAGGCCAGCGAAGCCGAAATGCGGGGCCAGGCTATCTTCTTCGGCAAGGGCCAATGCGCGGCCTGTCACGTTCCGCCTTATTACACCGACAACCTGATGCACAATCTCAAGACCGAGCGCTTCTTCAAGCCCCAGCTGGTCAACGGCCGGATGGCCTCGGCCGATGGGCCGATCAAGACCTTCCCGCTCCGCGGGATCAAGGATTCGCCGCCTTATCTCCATGACGGCCGACTCTTGACCTTGGAGGACTCCGTCGAGTTCTTCAATCTCGTGTTGGGCACGAAGCTGAACGCCCAGGAAAAGGGCGACCTGGTGGCCTTTCTGAGGGCGCTTTAAGGCCATGTCGGGCAATGAGTTGCTGTTGGAGCGGTATTTGCCGGAATTCCAGTTCCGCAATAAGCATTCCACGGTCATTCGTGCGCCGTCGGCCCGGGTCTATCGGGCCATGGAAAGTTTGAATCTTTCGCGATCTTTGCCGGTCCGCATCTTATTGAGGCTACGCGGCCTTCCGACCTCCGGGTCGACCTGGGAGAATTTTCGCCGCTTGCGCTTCTGTGAACTGGGTCGGATTCCGGAGCGGGAATTCGCGTTGGGGGTGGTCGGGCAGTTCTGGACTTGGAAGGGGCGACTCCAGCGGCTCGACGCCCAAGGCTTCTTGAATTTTGCCCAGGAAGGCTATGCCAAGGCGATCTGGCATTTCGGCTTGGAGCCCGCGGGGGAAGGGCGAAGCGTCCTGCACACCGAAACCCGAATCCAGTGCCTCGGCGACAAGGCTTATCGAAAATTTCGGCGTTACTGGAATTTCATTGCGCCTTTCAGCGGCTTCATCCGAAAGAGGAGCTTGGAGATCGTTCGGTGCGACGCCGAAGCCGCGGAGGGAAACCCATGAAAAGTAAAGCTGCCATCGCCTGGAAAGCCGGAGAGCCTTTAAGCATCGCCGAAGTCGACCTCGAAGGCCCCCAGGCCGGCGAGGTCTTGGTCGAGGTCAAGGCCACCGGCATCTGCCACACCGATCACTACACGCTTTCCGGCGCCGATCCCGAGGGTTTATTTCCCTCGATTCTGGGGCACGAGGGCGCCGGCGTCGTCGTCGAAGTTGGTTCGGGCGTGAAGTCGCTTCAGAAAGGCGACCACGTCATTCCGCTCTATACGCCGGAGTGCCGCGAATGCAAAAGCTGCCTCTCGCGCAAGACCAACCTCTGCACCGCGATTCGGGCCACCCAGGGCAAGGGCCTGATGCCCGACGGGACCAGCCGTTTCTCGCTCGAAGGCAAGGCCTTGCATCACTACATGGGGACCTCGACTTTCTCGAACTACACCGTCCTGCCCGAGATCGCCCTCGCCAAGGTCCGGGAAGACGCGCCTTTCGACAAGATCTGCTATATCGGCTGCGGAGTCACCACCGGCGTTGGCGCGGTCCTCTTCACCGCCAAGGTCGAGGCCGGGGCCAACGTTGCCGTCTTCGGCTTGGGCGGGATCGGCCTCAACGTCATTCAAGGGGCGAAGATGGTCGGGGCCGACAAGATCGTCGGCATCGACCTCAATCCGGGCCGCGAAGCCTTGGCCCGAAAGTTCGGCATGACCCACTTCATCAACCCCAAGGAAGTGGAGAACGTCGTCGACGCCGTGATCCAAGTCACCGGCGGCGGGGCCGATTACAGCTTCGAGTGCATCGGCAATGTCCAGACCATGCGCCAGGCCTTGGAATGCTGTCACCGCGGATGGGGCCAGTCGATCATCATCGGAGTGGCCGGCGCCGGCCAGGAGATCAGCACTCGGCCCTTCCAGCTCGTCACCGGACGGGTTTGGAAAGGCACGGCCTTCGGCGGCGCCCGCGGCCGGACCGACGTTCCGCGGATCGTCGATTGGTACATGGAAGGGAAGGTCAAGATCGACGAGCTGATCACCCACCGCTTGCCGTTGGAGAAGATCAACGAGGGTTTCGAGCTGATGGAGCGTGGCGAGTCGATTCGCTCAGTGGTGGTCTATTGATATCTCGGCCGTTCCAAGGATCGGTTGCCAAGCAAAAAAAGAATCTCTATGGAAAAACGATGCCTCAGATCCCTCCCTGTCCCTATTTCGGCCCTTGCGGGGGCTGCCAACTCCAGGATTTGACGGACCAAGAGCAGTTGGCTCACAAGCAGGCTTGGTTGGCCGAAATTCTCAAAGGCGTCGTCGCGGCCGAACAGATTCATCCCATCCTCCCTTCACCCAAGACCTGGAACTACCGGCGGCGCATCCAGCTTCATGTTGGTCCCCAGGGCCAAGTCGGGTTTTACGGGAGCAGGAGCCGCCAGGTGGTCGAGATCGACCGCTGCCTCATCGCCGACGAGGCCCTCAACGCCAAAATCCCCGAAGTCCAGGCCCGGGCCGCTGAAGTCCTAAAGCAGCCGCGCAAGCCGACCTCGCTCACCTACGAATTGACCCTGCTCGATGACGGAGAAGTCGAAATCAGCCAAGAAGGGGAGGAGCGCAGCTTCGTCCAGGTCAACCCCGAGGCCAACCGAATCCTGATCGAAATCTTGCGAAAGGACTTGGCGGAAATGAAGCCCCGCAGCGTTCTCGAGCTTTTCGCCGGCAGCGGGAATCTGACTTACGCCTTGGCTCGACCCGAACAAACTTGGGTGGCGGTGGAGTCGGATCGCCGGGCGGTGGAGCGGGGCATCGCCCTTCAAGGAGATTGGCCGCAGTTGAGTTGGAAGGCCGGCGCCGCCGCCAAGGTGGCGGCTCAACTTTTTCGCGCCAAGCAAAGTTTCGATTTGGTTCTGCTGGATCCGCCGCGGGGCGGGGCCGAGGATTGCCTGCCGGTATTCCGCTCCGCCAAGCCGCCTCGGATTTTATATGTGTCTTGCCATCCGCCGGCGCTCAAGAAGGACCTTAAGGTCTTGATTCAGGCCGGCTATGAGGTCGAATCGATCCAGCCCATCGACTTTTTCCCCCAAACCCTCAATCTTGAAGTCATCGCCCATCTTCTCACCCCCCTTTGAAAAAGGGGGGGCAGGGGGGATTTAAAGCCGTGGCAATGCAGCAAAACGGGCTTTTATCTTCAAGCCGCCGCTTTAAATCCCCCCTTGATCCTCCCTTTTTCAAAAGGGGGAGGTTTTGCTGCACTTTGTCAAAAATAGACTGATTTTAGGGGGTTACTGAGTATTTCCTCATGTGATAGGCTTGACGCAAGAACCGGCTTTGCCGGTTTGCGCAGCAAATTCGCAGAATTTGCGAAGTGAGATGGTCATGAAGTACCGCCAAGGCTTCAATCCCCTCGGGGAGGGCCGGGTCTTGGCTCCCCCCGGCGCTCTGCCGCAAGCGGCGCAAAAGCTTGATCCCGAGCTTCCGCTCTTCCAAGACGAAGCCTGGATCGGGGTGGAAAAGCTCAATCTCGATTCGGCTTCCTTTCGCCAGCTCCGGGCCGCCAATTCCGGCGACGCCAGGGCCATCGCCCAGAACATCCGACAAATCGTCGAGGAGCGAGGCAAAATGCAGAACCCGGTGACCGGCTCGGGCGGCATGCTCTTGGGCCGAGTCGAAGCCTTAGGTCCCCAGGCTCCGACCCGATTCAAGGTCGGCGACCGAATCGCCACCTTGATCAGCCTCACGCTCACTCCGCTGAAGCTCGAAGCCGTCGAAAAGGTCGATCCCGATTCGCCCCAAGTCGACGTGCGGGGACAGGCGGTGCTCTTCGCCAGCGCGCCGGCAGCTCTTCTGCCCAAGGATTTTTCGGAGCGCGCCGCCTTGGCGATCTTCGACGTCTGCGGCGCCCCGGCTTGGGCCCGGCGCTTGGTTCGATCCGGCGACAAGGTTCTGATCCTGGGAGGGGGACATTCGGGGGCCCTTTGCGCCGCCGCCGTTTCGGGAAGCGCCGCCGAGCTCTGGTTCAGCGACGTTTCCGAAGCAGCCTTGGAAAAGGCGGTCGGCCTCGGCTTCGCCAAAAGCGCCTTCGCCGCCGACGCCCAAGCGCCCTTGGGCTTTCGCCGCGCGCTGGAGTCCCATCGCGCCCCGGCTTTCGATTTCGTGATCAATTGCTGCAATGCCCCGGAGACCGAGACGGCATCGATCTTGGCGGCCCGCGCTGGCGGCAAGGTGCTCTTCTTCAATATGGCGACTCAGTTCAACCGGGCGGTGCTCTCGGCCGAAGGCCTGGGCCGCGACGTCGAGCTGATCATGGGCAACGGCTACGCCGAGGGCCACGCCGGCCTGGCCTTGGACTTGGTCCGCCGGCACGAAAGGCTGCGGAGGTTTTTTGAAGGATGAACGGTTCCCCCTCCTTTGTAAGGAGGGGGCAGGGGAGGTAGAGAGAGGGTATTTTGCAAAATTTTTGCATATCGCCGGCTCTCTACCCCTCCCCAACCCTCCCCTTACAAAGGGGAGGGAGAAAGAAAATATGCGTTTACCTTATATCGACAACAGCGATCCGCTCTATTACCAACGCTACCGGCCCTGGCGCGAGGTCAAGCGCGAGGACTGGGACAATTGGAAATGGCAGCTTCAGCACACCGTGACCAAGGTCGAGCAATTGGCCGAGTTCCTGCCGATGAGCGATCAGGAGCAGGAGCGGATCCGCCATACCTTCGCCAAGTATAAATTCGCGGTCGCTCCCTATTATTTGAGCCTGGCCGACCCCGACAATCGGGAGTGCCCGATCCTTCTCCAGAGCATTCCCTCCGAGGCCGAGCTTCACGTCGAGCCGGGGGAGATGAACGATCCGTTGAACGAGGACGCCGATATGCCGGTGCCCAATGTCGTTCATCGCTACCCCGACCGGGTCCTGGTCACTTTGACCGGGGTTTGCTCGATGTACTGCCGTTTTTGCACCCGCCGCCGCTTCGTCCTCGACAAGGAAGGTCACAAGCAGAAGAACGAAGTCGACGTGATCGTCGACTATATCGACTCCCATCGGGAGATTCGGGACGTGATCGTCTCGGGCGGCGACGCCCTGATGATGGGGACGGCCATGCTGAGGGAGGTCCTGGGCCGGATCCGGGCGATCCCCCACGTCGAGATCCTTCGGATCGCCAGCAAGATTCCCTGCGTCCTGCCGATGCGGATCACCCCGGAGCTGGTCGAAATGCTTAAGGCCTTCAAACCCTTATACTTTATGACCCATTTCAACCACCCCTACGAGCTGAGCCCCGAGGCAAAAATCGCTTGCGACCGAATTGTCGACGGTGGTATCCCCATGATGAACCAGAGCGTTTTGTTGAGGAAAATCAACAGCGACGCGGCGATCATGAAGAAGCTGATGCAGGAATTGCTCAGCTTGAGGGTAAAGCCTTATTACATTTATCAATGCGACTTGAGCGAGGGAATTAGTCATTTTCGCACCCCCGTTGAGAAGGGGATTGAAATCATCGAATCGCTGCGCGGCCATACCAGCGGCCTCGCCGTCCCCGAATTCGTCATCGACGTTCCGGGCGGCGGAGGAAAAATTCCGGTGGCCCCGCATTACTTGATCAGCCAGTCGGACAAGAAAGTCGTCGTTCGAAACTACGAAGGCTTCATTAGTACCTACCCTCAACCCGCTCTAACCGATTGCACCTGCTCGACGGCCCGGACGGTCGAAAAGGCCGGACGCATGGCTCCCGAGCATGGTTTAGCGCGCTTGTTGCACGATGACGCGGTGTCGATCGAACCGCGCGAGACGCAAGCGCCCACACACTAGATTAGGTTTCTGAAGCGATGTCCAAATTAAGCCTCGATCGCGACCAGATCGACCAGTGTCGATCCCAGGCCGCGCAAATCGCCCGCCCCATTCTCCAGAACGTCAACCGCCACACGACGCTTTCGATCGAGCGCAGCACGCTCCGCTTGCTCGGCGTCGAAGGCTGCTTGGAAGAGAGTCCCAAGGAGGCGTCGCCCCAAGGCCGCTATCCCTTGGTCAACGAGGTCGTCGACAAGATCGGCCGCGAGCGCTTGAGCAAGGGAGCGGCTTACTGGTTCGGCTTGGCCGCGGCCCACCACTCTCGGCTGACTCCGACCACCTTGGCCCGCAAAATCGCCGGCGGCGAGATCGACTTGGCCAAGCTCGAGCCTTTGCCCTTGGAGAAAATCGACGAGGCCTGCCAAGGCTTTTTCGCCAAGACCGTGGTCAAGCTGCGGGCCTCGGTCGAGAAGCGCAAGAAGCGGCCGGCTTGGCGCCTTTCCAGCGCTCCCTTGCGCTACGTCATCGTGGCGACCGGCGACATCCGCGAGGACGTCCGCCAGGCCCAGGCCGCGGCCGAAATGGGGGCCGACATCATCGCCGTGATCCGCTCGACCGCCCAGAGCCTTCTCGATTACGTTCCCGAGGGTGAAACCACCGAGGGCTTCGGCGGGACCTTCGCCACCCAAGAAAATTTCAAGATCATGCGGGCGGCGCTGGACCATTCCGAGAAGCAGCTCAAGCGGCGGATCGCGCTGACCAATTATTCCTCGGGCCTCTGCATGCCCGAGATCGCGGTGATGGGCGCCCTCGAAGGCATCGACTACCTGCTCAACGACGCGATGTACGGCATTCTCTTCCGCGACATCAACATGAAGCGGAACTTCGTCGACCAGCATTTTTCGCGCCGGATCTGCGCGCTTTCCGGCATCACCATCCAGACCGGCGAGGACAACTACCTCACCACCGCCGAATCCCATAAGTATTACTACCAGGTGATCGCCAGCCACTTCATCAACGAAGCCTTCGCCAAGGCCGCCGGCCTGCCCGATCTCCAGATCGCCCTGGGCCACGCCCACGAGATCGATCCCTGGATCGAGGACTCGATCCTCTTCGAGTGGGCCCAGGCCCAGCTGGTCCGCGAGGTTTTCCCGCGCAACCCGATCAAGTTCATGCCGCCGACCAAGCACAAGAGCGGCGACATCTTCTTCAGCTATCTTTACGACGGGATGTTCAACTTGGCCGGCATCCTGACCGGCCAATCGATCCAGCTCCTCGGCATGCACACCGAGGCGATCCACAACCCCTGGATCCAGGACCGCTTCCTCAGCCTCAAAAATGCTTCCTACATTTTCAAGGGCGCCAAGAGCATCCAGGATGAGGTGCTCTTCCAGCCCAACGGCAAGGTCGCCCGGCGGGCCCGCCAGGTCTTGGACGATGCCCTGGCTCACTTGAAGAAAGTCCGGGGCCGAAGCCTGATGACCGCCATCGAGGAAGGCGCCTTTGCCGCGGTGAAGCGCGGCGTCGACGAGGGCAAGGGATTGGACGGCGTCTTCGAAAAGGATCGCGATTACTATACCCCGCTCAAGGATTACCTGACGCCGAAGCAGGAGACCCGCGAGGAGCCGCGGCAGCGGCGCTACGAGGACCGCGACGAAGTCCGCCGGGTTCGCGGCGGAAGGTCGGCCGGCGGTCGTGACGACAGCCGTGCCCGGGCCGAAGCCCCGGCCGAGAGCGGCGGCGGCGAAGGGCGGAGCCGCGAGGAAGGCCGGGGACGAGGCCGCGATGGCCGGAGTCGCGATGGGCGCGGCCGCGATGGCGGAAGGGATCGGGGCGGCCGTGAGCGGGGCCGCGAGCGTGGCCGTGAGCGCGGACGCGGGCGTCAAGCGCCGGCGCCGGTCCCGGCCGGCGAGGCCGCCGAAAATTCAGCGCCGGTTGCCGCCGAGGCGGCGGTTCCCGAGGTCCAGCTTGAGATCGAAAGCAGCCAAACGGTGATCGCGCTTCCGGCCGTCACCGAGACCCGCCGGCTCGAGACGCCCGAGGATGTTCACGACGATCAGATGGCCTTCGCTCGCCGCGCCGCCGAGGCCGATGGCGAAGGCGGGTCCGAGAAAGGCCCGGCCGGCGAGAGCAATTCCGAAAATCGGCAGCGGCGCGGCCGGCGCCGCGGACGGCGCGGTGGAAGAGGGCGCCGGCACGGCGGACGAAGAGGCCCGCGGACCGAGGGCCAGGAAGGCACCGCCTCATCGGGCGGCGAAGGCGGCTCGGGTGGCGAAGGGCCGTCTTCCGGCGGCAATGGCGGAGGCGATACCGAGGGGTAAGCGATGGCACCGATGGAAACACTCAAACGCTGGTTTCAAAAAAAGGACGATGCTTCGGTGCCCAAGCCGGGAACGGCGGCCAGCCCGCGCCGCTTGTTGCCCTACGGCGATTTGACCAATGACGGTGCGATTCAGCTCAGCTTCACCTTGCCGGTGGAATGCTCGCCCGAGGCCAAGGAAGCCGCCCGGCTTTTCGTCGAGAAGCAGGGTTTTGGCGAGGTCCACGTCGCTTCGGCCGAGTCGATCGGGGCCGGCTACACTTTTTGCGTCGTCTTCGCCCGGGCCAAGCATTCGATCGACTTCACCAAGATCAAGGTCGCCAAGGCCGAGTTCGAAAAGATGGATTACGACGGCGTGATGGCTTTCGCCGAAAATCATCTCAAGCGCCGCTTGGTCGTCGTCGGCGCCACCACCGGCCACGATGCCCACACCGTCGGCCTCGACGCCATCCTCAACATGAAGGGTTATGACGGCGATCCCGGCTTGGAGCGCTATCCCTGCTTCGAGGTCCATAATCTTCGCTCCCAGGTCGACAATGCCCAGCTGGTCGAGAAGGCCGCCGAGCT
Organism: bacterium; assembly: GCA_035281585.1. Taxonomy (NCBI): domain Bacteria; species bacterium. Next base: position 10,279 of record DATEDP010000035.1, on the reverse strand, counting down.
CAAGGCCGACGTCCTCTTGGTCAGCAAGCTCGTCACCCAGCGGGGCCAGCATCTCACCGATTTGAAGGACCTGCTTCCCCTCCTCAAGCAGAACAAGAAGCTCAATGCCGGCATGCTCAAGATCGTCGGCGGCCCCCGGCTGACCCACGCCCAAGCGGTCAAGTTGGGTTTCGACGCCGGGTTCGGTCCCGGGACCATGCCCAGCGAGGTCGCGAGCTTCATCGTCCAACAGCACGCCAAGCGCTCCAAGTAAAAGCCCTCGCGATTTGCCCTTCCTTCCTCGGGCCTGCTACAATGCCTCGGTGTCCAAAGACGAAGTCCATCGCTTGACGCAGCGCGTGCGAATGAGCCAAGCCGACGCCCATTACGCCCATGACTTGGTGGACGGAGCCCGGATCCTGGCCTTGTTCGGCGACGTCGCCACCGAGCTGCTGATCCACAGCGACGGCGAGGAGGGACTGCTCCGAGCCTACGAGGTGGTGGAGTTCCTGGCGCCGGTCTATGCCGGTGACTTCATCGAGGCCGAAGCCGAGATCATCCGTTTCGGCGACACTTCTCGTCAGATGCGCTTCACCGCTCACAAGGTCATTGCCGCCGATCCCAAATCGGAAATTCCGGGCAAGGCCCATGTTCTGGAAACACCGGTGCTCGTTTGCCGGGCCGTCGGCACCTGCGTCGTCTCGAAGAAGAGGATCTAGGATGGAGGCGGTCATTCTCACCTGCGCCCTGGTCGGGGCCGAGCTCAGCCGCGAGCAAGCGCCCTATCTTCCGATCCGTCCCGAGGAGATCGCCGTCCAAGCCGCCGAAGCCGTCCAAGCCGGTGCCGCCATCGTCCACGTCCACGTCCGCGACGAGCAGGGCCGTCCGACTTGCCGGGCCGACGTTTTCCGGGAGACTCTCGGCCGGATCCGGCAGCGCTGCGACGTCATCGTCCAAGTCTCGACCGGCGGAGCCATCGGCGACTCCGAGGAAGACCGGCTGCAGCCGCTCGAAGCCGGCCCCGAGATGGCTTCGCTCACCACCGGCTCGGTCAACTTCGGCGAGGGGATCTTCGCCAATCCCCGGCCCTTGGTGGCCCGGCTGGCCCGGGCGATGCGCGAGCGGCGGATCAAGCCCGAGATCGAGGTGTTCGACGCGGCCATGCTGGAGGAGGGGATTCGCTTGGCCAAGGAGGGCTTGGTCGAGGAGCCCTTGCACTTCGACTTCGTTCTCGGCGTGCCCGGCGCCTTGGCCGCCACCGAGCGCAATTTGGATTTCCTGATCGGCGGCCTGCCGGCCGGCGCCACCTGGTCGCTGGCCGCGATCGGCCGCCATCAGTTCCCGATGGCCCGGCTGGCGCTCGAGAAAGGTGGACATGTCCGCGTCGGTATGGAAGACAATCTCTATCTTGAAAAAGGCCTGATGGCGAAGTCCAACGCCGAGCTGGTCGCCAAGGCCGCCGGCCTGGCCGGCGAGGTCGGCCGGCCCATCGCCACGGTTCGGCAGGCGCGAGAGATGTTGAAACTCAAGAGCTGAAAGTAGCCCATGTCCGGCATCGGAATCGTCCTCAATCCCCACAGCAAGAAGCACAAGAAGGACCCCGACAAGCTGACCCGGATGTCCTTCATCGTCGGCGACCGCGGCAGCTGCCAGGCCACCGAGGATATCCAGGATTTGCGGCGGGTCGCCGAGGCCTTCAAGACCCGGGACATCGACATCCTGGCCATCGGCGGCGGCGACGGCACCAACCACGTCACTCTGACCCATTTCATCGACGTCTACGGCGAAAAGCCGCTGCCCAAGCTGACCTTCCTCCGCGGCGGCACCATGAACACCCTGGCCAACGCCTGCGGCATCAAGGGCTCGCCCGAGAAGATCCTCAGCAACCTCATCTACAAATACCATGAGGACGAGCCTTTCGAGACGACCGAGATGGACTTGATGAAGGTCAACGACAAGTACGGCTTCATCTTCGGCACCGGCGTGATCTACCGCTTCATGCAAGCCTACTACGGGGGCGCGCCGCCCTCGCCGCCCAAGGCCGCCTGGACCCTGAGCCGCTCGATCGGCTCGGCGGCGATCAACGGCGGCTTCGCCCGGAAGCTCTTCGAGCGCTACGACGCCGAGGTGACGGTCGACGGCAAGCGCTGGCCCTTCGCGAATTGGTCGGCGCTCTACGCCGGCTCGATTCCGATCCTGGGCCTCAAGTTCAAGGTTTTCCATTATTCGCAGGAGGCCGGGAAATTCCATGCCATCGGCTTCTCGCTCCCGCCGCGCAACGTCCTGCGCCATGTCGGCGACATGTTCGTCGGCCGGCCCTCCAAGTCGGAGAATTTGATCGAAGAGCCCGCCACCGAGATGAAGATCGAGCTGGCCGAGCCGATGGCCTACACCATCGACGGCGACATGCTGCCGGCCCAGAAGACCTTCACGGTCCGGACCGGGCCGCGCTTGCGGATTTTGGTGCGGTAGGGGCACCCCTTACGGGTGCCCGGTCGGCCCAAGCGAGTCCCTGCTCCGGGCGGGGGCAAGCCCCGCCCCTACGAGCCGGTCTTGCGGAACACCAGCCAAGAATAGAGATTTTCGCCGGGAACCGCGGTCACATGCATGCCGGCCCGCAGCGGCATCCGGTCACGGATGATCTGTTGCTCCAAAAGCTCGAGACCGGGAGTTTGCCGGACCACCTCGGCCAAGTCCTCGATCGCGTCGTGGCGGTTGGTAATGACGAAGGCGCTGCCTTCGGGATTGAGCCGGAGGGCGAGGTTGGAATTGATCAATTCCCGCAGCTGCTCGGAACGCTTGGGATCGAAGCGGGCGGTCAATTGCTCGAAGACCTTTGGGAAATAGGCTTCGACGTAATCGGCGAATTCGGCGTTTTGGACGCTGGAATGGAATTCGGCGCCTTCGGGCAAAGAGAGCCGCCATTGGCCGGAATCTTTGGCCCGTTGAACCTTCATGTTCACTAAATTTTGGGTGATTCGCATTTTAGAGCTGTCGAAGTCGACGTGGGTGACTCGATGGCCCTCGCTGATCAGCTCGAAGGTGCGGGGGGCACGTTCGTCGCCCATGATGATCACGTGCTGGTTGGGCCGAGTGATGACGTAGCCTTCCTCGCCCCGATGATAGGGGAAATTTTCACCGTGCTGGGCCACCGGCGGATCGCCGGCGGTCCGCTCGACGCCGTACTGCAGCCAATACCGGGCGGTCCGGAGTTGGCTCAAAGGTTCGGGTATCGTGACGCCAGCGTCCTTGAGGTAATTGATGAAGGTATTGGCACTCCGGTAGAAATACTCGATGAATTGGCCGGTCGAATGCTCCATCGCGTCGAGTGCCGGATTGGACTCGACGGCCCGGGCCACGGTGAGCAGGCTGTGGATGGTGTTCGACTCGGTGGTGATGTCGTGCAAGTACTTCAGGATGTTGGGATGGTCGGAGGCCGGGTGGGCCACTGGAATCGAGTCCACCGCCTTGCCGTAAAGCTCGATCAAGTCCCGGGCCTCCACGACCCAAGGCATGCCGCTTTGTCGTCCGTCGTAAAGCGGAGCCAGGGATTTTTCGATCTGAGTGAAATCCTCGACGGGGTTTCTGGGCGCCGGAGGCTGGGAAGTCCGCCGGGTCCGCACTTCGCCGCTGGCCGGCGGCGGCGGCGGGGTGCTGGGCACGCCATCCATGCCGCTCATGAAGACCGTCTCGGCTCCCGCCGGGACCAGAGCTCGGCTCGGCAAATAAAGAGGCCTTATGGCGACGAGTGGCGGCGGGAGATTTTCCAATCGCTCCTGCTGGAAGCGCAGCCGGCGGGTGAATTCGCCACCGCCGAGACCGTGGAGCAGCCGGCCGGCGACATTGAAGTGGATCAGGCCGGCAAGCGAGCTCGCGAGCAAAGTAGCGCCGTCGGTTCTTTCGCGAAGCCCGGTTCGTTGCTCGAGCCAGGTGGCGGCGGTGATGCCGGTGAACATCGAAGCTTGTTGGAAGCCGCGCGACAGCAGGCCGCCGGCCGGATTGAGGCGGCGGGCAAGCGACTCGCCGGCGCTGCCGCTCAAGCGCAAAGCGCCGAGCGTCAAGTAAGAGGCCGCCAGCTCGTGACCCAAAGCCTCGCGGGTCCATACTTGCTCGCGTCCCATCAAGGCGCCGACCGAACGGGTGGCCAAGGGGAAAGCCGCGCCCTCGGCGAGAACGGCCAGGCCCCAGGAAAGCCCGCGGGCACCGAGCCCTCGGTTCACAAAATTAGCGCCGGTGCCGGCAAGCAAGCGCCCGTAGGAGGCGACCCGCACTCCCTGGAAGACTCCGCCGGCGAAGGCCATGCCGGCGAGCAGGGCCGGGTCGCTGACGTCACGGAAAAAATTTTGGGCGAAGATTTCGGCTCGGGCACCGAAGCTGCCGCGGCCATGCAGGGCTTGAAGCCGCTCGGCAGCGAGGCGCGACTCCCGGGCTCCGTAGCGGTCGGGCGAGCCGGCCAGCTGCTGGTAGATGGCCATGGCGATATGAGCGCGGCCATGCTGCTCTTGGCGGCCGGCGAAGTTGCGCAGGCCGGCGCCGAGCAGCTCGGGATCGCCTTCCAATCCCAAGGCGTTCAATTCATTGCGGATACTGGATCCGGAAATATTGCTGGAAAGCTCGCGCAGAAAAGCGCGCACTTCGGAAGGTCCTCCGGTTTGATCGGAAGAGTGCCGCTGCGTCCGTGAAAGCCTGAAATCGAATGTCACTTCCTGTCCTCACTTCTTAACCACGGACCCCCGATTCCGTTAGTCAATAGCCTTAAAAATTAAAAGAGAAATCCATCATGGATACGGCAATTTCCTGAAAAAAACATAGTTGGTCTTCGAGTCTTGGGGCGCGGAGGGCAAGCGCAAGGGCAAGTCCGCTCCCCTCGATCCGAGGATGACGTCGGCGATGTGATGGTCCAGCGCGGTCTGTACAACCAACTCGGTCGCCTGGGCATCCCGACTCATCCAAAACCCGATTCCGCCGGGTTGAATTCTGTCAAAAAAATCCCTCCGTAGCCGACTCTGGCCGGCCTCGGTCAGCAAGGCGCCGGCATCGAGAAAGTCGAAGGCCTCGACGTATTCGAAGGGCGCGCTATCGGGATTGCGCAGCCGGATCGGCTTGGATTGGCCTACCGACATCGATTCGGAGATCAATTCACGGTGCACCGGACGGGGCACGCCGTGGTCGAGCGAGACGTCGTGGTTCAGCGCCAAGGCTCCACGCTCTTTGGGAATTTCGCCGAGCAACAGGACCCGACGGAGCGGCGTCGGGGCGATGTCGACATCTTGGGTCTCGCTGTCGAGGTATTCGTAAAAGGGCAGCGCGTCCTCTTTCCAACTCCGCTTGGCGGCCCGGATGATCCGCTTGCCTTCACGGGTCTGGTTCAGCGCCGGCGGCGGCAAAGTTTCGCCGCTGTCGCGATTGACGATATAGAATGGAGCGAGTTGACGGTTGAAGAATTGGTTCGCCTCGATGGCGCTGTGGTTCACGGCCCTCAAGGTCTCCAGTTTTCCGTCATTGATGTAGTTCACCATCCGGTTGGGAACCCGGTAAATATGGCCGAGCAAGTCCCGGGCGTTCCGGTCCAGCGGGCCCGGGTCCCAGGAATTCCGGATCAATTCGAGGTTGGTTCGGACTTGCTCAAGATTGGCGATCAATTTTTCCAGGGTCGGAAGATGGTCCATCGGCAGGCGTGTTAAGTCGGCCCTGCAATTGTCCAGGACCAGGTTGGTGGAATTCAAGGCGACCTCGGGCCAAGCCGGCCAGCCTGAATTAATTTCGTTATAGAGGCGGTAGATATTGAACTCGGCTTCGCCCATGGCCGCCCGGACCCGAGCATAAAGATCGGGATTGCGGGTGATCGGCTTCGATTCCGGCCGGGAGGAGCCGCTGCCGGTGGTGAGGAGAACCGTCGGCCTTAAGGGGCCGTTCGGCTCCGACCTGCTTTCGGACAGCGATTGCAACCAGCCTTGACCGTCGGCCGCCGGCGCCAGGGTCGGCCCCAAAAGCGATCCGGCCTCGGTCGGCAGTCGCGATGGCGGCGCCATTTCGAGCGCTCTAGTTCGCAATTCCAATTTCTTGGTGAGCCGGTCGCCGCCCAAGCCATGCAGCAGACGGCCCGCAGCATTGAAGAGGAGGAGGGTGGCGAGCGAATCGGCCAGCAAGGCCTCGCCGTTGCGGCCGGGACCGTGGCCGAGCCGTTCCTCGGCCCAATGGGCGGCGGTGATGCCGGCGAATTGGGCGCCTTGCTGAAAGAGGTTCCGTTGGAAACCGTTCGCGGCCACATTCGCCGGGCCGAGCTGGCGCCAAAGGGCGGCGCCGGCGCTGGCGCTCAGCCGCAAGCCACCCAGCATGAGGTATCCCGAAGCCAGCTCTTGGCCGAGGGAAACCGCGCCGGCTTGCCGGCCGACCAGCGTGTTGATTCCATGTTGGGCCGCGGTGAAAGCCGGAGCCTCGGCGGCGAAAGCCAGACCGAAGGAAATTCCCCGAGCGCCCCATCCCCGGGTGAGGGCGCCGGCATCGGCGGCCAGCAGGCGGCTGAGCGAGGCCAGACGCAAACCTTGAAACGCTCCGCCGGCCACGACCATGCTGGCCAAGGTGACGGGATCGAGGGCTTGCTGGACGAAGCGATTCAAGAAGAGCTCGCTCCGTTCGCCGAAAGTTCCCCGGCCTGCCAAAGCCTCGGCGCGGCGATGGGCGATTTTAGCCAAAGCCTCGCCGTAAAATTCGGGAGTGTCGGCAATCCGTCGATAAATTTCGAAAGTGGCGAGGGGAGCGCGCTCGGTCTGCCGGGCCGCGAAGGAAAGCAGGCCTTGACCCAATAACTCGGGATCGCGCTCGAGAACGAGCGCCAGAAGATTCCGCTTCTCGCTGGGAGAATCGAAGAATTCCGCCAGCTTCTTCAGCCAAGTCACCTCGGCCGCAGCGGGCGCAGCGCTTTCAGCCGCCAAAAGCGGCGATCGATTGTTTGAACCGGCGAGGTTCCTTACCCGGGAACTCACAGCTGCTCCAAAAAAAGACTAAAAATTTCAAACGCCTACAATCCTGTGGCGGGAAGAGGGCTTGTGCGTTGTGGAGTACAAGAATTATTCGGACAAAGGAAGGGGAAGTTGCGCTAAGTCTTTGAAATTTAGAAAAAAAGGTGGCGGCTCGCTCCCAAGGAGCTGACCGCCACCGAGGTGCACTCACATTTTCTAATTCAGTTTTCCAGCGGCAAGGAAAAAACCGGGCTCAAGGGGCTGCGGGAAAAGATTTCGGCCTTTTGGAAGCTGAGAGTCGCCAGGCTGTCGGCGAAAAAGTAAGCCCGCCGGAAAGCGTCGTAGGAGGTATCGCTGAAGGGCTTCAGCAATTCCCCTTCCGGTTGCAGGTTTCGGGTGGCCAGGTCGACCGAGAAGAGGGCGAGCTTGGAGCCGGCCGCGTCATCCGTCGGCACCGAGAAGTTTCGCAGCTCCTGATCCTTGCCCAGGGCGCGCGGATCGTAAAAGACCTCGCTGAAGGAGGTCCCGCCGCCGGGGTTCAGCGCCAACTGCTTGGCCAATTGCGGCTGGCTGGGCTCGCTGACGTCGAAGAGGTTGGCGACCACTCCGCCGGCGCCGCCCCGGCCGATCCCGAGCAGGAAGCCCTGGCCGAGATCTTCCAAGTGGAAGGAGACGCCTTCGATCTCGAGCTCGCCCAGCTTGGCCGGCTTGGCCGGGTCTTGCAGGTCGAAGCAAGTGAGCGGATCGATTTGGATAAAGGTCACGACGCAGGCGAAGCGGCCGAGGAAGCGAGCGGCATAGGGCACTTCGTCCTCCTCGAAGGGGCCGCTGCGGCCGAGCAGGCTTCCGCCGCGATAAGTGCTGAGGTAGTTGCCGGTCGCTAGATTCGGATCGGTGGCTTGGGCCTTGAGGGCGGCGGCGGGCTCGGCGGCGACGGGGCACTCGGGGCAAGAGCCGAAGGACGGGGCGACGTGGTGGAAAACCCGCAGGACGCCCTCCCGTTCGTCGATGAAGAATTGATTGAGAATGTTGCCCGGCACTTGGGCGGCATCGAGGAAAGCCAGCGGCGTTTCGCCGCCGAGATCGAAGCGGTAGACCTCGGTGTCGCTGCGCTCGGCTCCGTCGACGTTTTGCGCGAGCATCAAATGATCGCCGTTGGCAGCGATCAAGGTCCGCCAAGCCGGGCTCAAGACGGCTTGGGAAACGACCGGCAGCAAGGCCTGGTTGAGGTCGAGCAGGGAAATCGTCGTCGCGGTGAGCGAGTAGGGCGCATAGTCCGGGTTGAGGCTTTCGTTTTGATAGAGCAGGGTATTTTGGCAAGCGCTCAGCGGCAGCTGATTGGTCCCGCCGTCGCGCAGCGAGGTCTTTTGGGGAAAGAGATCGGCATCTTCGACGCCCTCGCCGAGATAGAGCCAACGCTCGCTGACCCAGGCGACCTTGCCGCCTTCGACCAGGGCTCGGGCTTCGAGGAAGCGGCCCGGCGCCGTTTCCTGGAGCAGCTTGGTGGGAGAGGCTGGATTGCTGACGTCGTAGACCGCCAGGATGCTTTCCTCGTTGAGCGGCGCGATCGTGCTCTCGGCCGCCGCCGGCATCGGGCCGATCCCGAAATAACCCTGGCCGCCGAAAATCACGGCATAGCGCCTGGCTCCGACCTTAAGGCTGACCAACTCCTGCGGCGGAAAGCCGAGCTCGACCTCGCTCAGGACCTGGGCCTCGGCGGCCGGCGAGGCCTTGAGGATTTTTAGATTATTGGCCGAAAAGACGAAGAAGAGACCGCGATCGACGTCGGTGAAAGCGAGATCGCTTTGGATGACGGTGCCGCCGCTCGGAGAGGCCACTCCGTCTTCGCCGCTGTCGGGACTCGGTTCGGTGCCGGGCGTCGGCCCTTCGAGCACCGGTGGGGCGACCGGAACGGTTCGGTCGGCAAACTCTTGGGCCCGATCGACGTAGTCTTGGACGTAGGATTTCACTTCGTCGCAATTGGCGGCCTTTTGAAAGCGTCCCAAAACTTTGCTGGGCGGGGCCGAGCTCGAGCCGCCCGAGCAGGCGGCGAGTGAAAGGCAGCACAAGGACAGGACGATGCGGATTTTCATATTTCGGCCTCCATTTCGTCTAGATTCAGGTTGGCATCGGGCGAAGGTGTCGGAGAAGTCTCGCCCTGATCCGGGTGGAGCGTCGGGCCGCCGCCATCGCTATCGCTTGGAGCTTGAGGAGCCGGCGGATTCCCGACCTCGGTTCCGCCGTGGCCGCAGGCTTGGAGCATGACAAGGGCGGTTGATAATAGAAGAACAAGTCTCAAGATCCTGGCGAGGCGGCGCTTCATGGGGCCTCCGTCAGATTGAAGAGCTGGATATTCATTTGGTAGATGGCCTCGGCCTTTCCCTGTCCTTCCGACAGGCTGAGGATCTCCTTGCGGAAAGCTTGAATCTTACGCTTCACCTTTTGAAGGGCGTCGGCGTCGATAGCCAAGGTCACCGAGGAAATGTCGCGCAGCTCGGGCGGCGTTTCGCGCAGGGCCCGCTTGGCCTGCTCGAGCATGCCTTGGTGAAAGCGGTAGGCGGCGAGCGAGCTGACCTCGTCGCCGGAGCTGAGCGGGGCTTGGTTCGGAGCCAAACGGCCTTCGGCGTCGCGGCCGAGCAGTCCCAACCGGTTCAGCAGTTTCAGGGCCCGCTTGACTTGGGCCGGCCGAACTCGGCCGCCAAGCCGCTCGGCGATCCACTCGGGATCTTCCCGAAAGCCTTCGAGCGCCACCATTTCTCGGATCGCGACGGTGTGCCAATCCTTGAGGTACTCGAATTGGGAATGCTCCAGGCGTTTCAACGAAAGGTCGGGGCGGCGAAGCTTGAGCTCTTGGTAGAGAGCTTCTTTCTCTTCCAATTCCTTGGCCTGGTTGAAGCGGACCAGGGCGGCGAAGAATTCGCGCTCGCGCTCGTTCAGCTCGAAGGCGGCGGCGATCTGGGGGATGCTGCGTTCGCTCAAATTCCGCTCGCCCTCCATCACCAGCTTGAGAAAGTTCGGTGAAGCGAAGCCCGCTTTCTTCGACAGCGAGCGGTGGGTGGCCCGGGTCGACCGCTTGAGGCGGCGAAAGCGATCGCGCAGGAACTGTCGGTAGTCGAGATAGGAATAAATCCGCTCCACATGGAATGGCTTAGCACCCTTGGGCGCGGAGGCCAAGGTAGTTTTTTAAAATTATGATATTATAAGAATACAATTTTTGTAGTAAAATAAAGTTATTACAATAAGTTAACTATTCTAAATTTAAAATTTAGTCATTTTTTAGAATACATATTCGGCGGTGCTGGAAAATGCTTCACCCCCCTTTGAAAAAGGGGGGCAAG
>DATEDP010000034.1 GCA_035281585.1 bacterium | reverse complement strand
TTATATAAAATTAATACACAATTTAGTTTAATTGATATATTAATTTTATTAATTTTAATAAAATAATATATCATCTCACTAATATTTTTGGAAAATAAGATAGAAAATCTTGAAGATTGCATCATTTTCGCCTAACGTCGTCTCTTGTAGATCACGCCTTTACGGGACGAAACCATGAGTGCAGAAATCGAAAAACGAGCCGAGACGCTGAAGCCGAAGAAAGAATCGAAGCTCGTGAAGAACCATGTTCAGAAGATTCGGGAAGAGCAGCTGATGAGCAAGGCTGAGTTGGCCCGCAAGGCCGGACTTTCGGCGCTGACCATCGATCGCGTCGAGGGCGGGATGAGCTGCCGGATGGACACAATGCGAAAGATCATTCTCGCTTTGGGTTTCAAACTCTCGGAAAAGGATAAAGTTTTTCCGGAAGAATGATTGATGACCGCACGATTTTGTAGGAGACCATCCCCGTAACCCTACGGGGATTTTTTTTCGATGCAGCCTTTGACCAAACTTCGTTATCTCACCGCCGGCGAGTCCCATGGCCCGGCGCTCACCGCCATCCTCGAGGGGATGCCCTCCGGTCTTTCGCTCCCCAAGGAAGAGATCGACCGGCAGCTGGCCCGGCGCCAAAAAGGTTACGGCCGCGGCGGCCGCATGAAGATCGAGACCGACCAAGTCGAGATCCTGGCCGGCGTTCGCCACGGACTGACCCTGGGCTCGCCGATCTGCCTCCTGGTCCACAATAGCGATTGGAAGAACTGGCAGACCGAAATGAGCATCGGGCCCACCGATCAGCCCTTGAAACGGCTTGTCACCCGGCCTCGGCCCGGCCATGCCGACTTGGTCGGCGGTCTCAAATACAATTTCCGCGACCTGCGCAACGTCCTGGAGCGGGCCAGCGCCCGCGAAACCACCATGCGGGTGGCGGCCGGCGCCGTCGCCCGCCGTCTGCTCGAGGAGTTCGGCGTCAAGATCGCCGGCCATGTCACCGCGGTGGGGGCCATCCGGGCCCAAAAGATCCAGGCCTCGGCCGAAGAGATCCTCGCTCAAACCGAGGATTCGCCGCTGCGCTGCCTCGACAAGGCCGCTGAGCCCCTCATGGTCGAGCTGGTCGACCAGGCCAAGAAGAAGGGCGATTCCTTGGGCGGCATCTTCGAGGTGATGGTCGAGGGCTTGCCGCCCGGCTTGGGCAGCTATGTCCAATGGGACCGCAAGCTCGACGGCCGTTTGGCCCAGGCCATCCTCAGCATCCAAGCGGTCAAGGGTTGCGAGATCGGCGACGGCTTCGAGAACGCCCTCAAGTTCGGCAGCGAGGTCCACGACCCGATTTTCTACGACGCCCAACGCAAGGCCTTCACCCGTTCCAGCAACCGGGCCGGCGGAATGGAAGGCAGCATGACCACCGGCCTGCCGCTCATCGTCCGCGGCTTTCTCAAGCCGATCTCGACCCTCTACGAGCCGCTCCACTCGGTGGACATCGAAACCAAGGAAGAGTTCCAGGCCAGCGTCGAGCGCTCCGATACCTGTGCCATTGCCGCCGCCGCCGTCATCGGCGAGGCGGTCGTTGCCCTGACTTTGGCCGACGCCTGGCTCGAGAAGTTCGGCGGCGATTCGATGGCCGAGCTCCGCCGCAACGTCGAATCCTACCTCCTCCAAGTCCAAGGATATTGATGAGTCAGCTACCGCCACGCATCGTCCTTGCCGGCTTCATGGGCTCGGGAAAGACCTCGGTGGGTCAAACCCTGGCCAAGCGGCTGAATTACGCCTTCGTCGACACCGACACCGTGGTCGAGGGCTTGAGCGGCAAGAGCATCCCCCGGATCTTCGCCGAGGAAGGCGAGGAGATGTTCCGGCGTTGGGAGAGCATGGCCATCGACAAGGCTCTGGCTGAGCCCATGGCCGTCATCGCGGTGGGCGGCGGGGCGGTCTGCTTCCGGGACAACCTCGATAAGCTCGAAAAGAACAGCCAACTGGTCCTGCTCAAGGCCCAGATCTCGACCTTGCTCAAACGGCTGGAAGGCGATTCGAGCCGGCCCCTGCTCGAGGGCGACCGCGAAGCCAAGCTGCGCGAGCTGTGGAATCAAAGAGCGCCGTTTTATGCCAAGATCGGGCTGCAAATTCCGACCGACGGCTTCAGTCCCAAGCAAGTGGCCGAGGAGATCCTCAAGGTTCTGCCGTTGGAGGCCGCATCGCTTCGAGTCGAGCTCGGCGAGCGCAGCTATCCGCTTTATTTTCAAAAAGATGGCTTAAGCTACCTCAACCTGCTCTTGCAGCGTCATTGCCCGGCCGAAAAGGTGGTGCTCGTCACCAATGAGGTGGTGAATCGCCTCTACGGCAAGGCCGCGATCCGCGAGTTGAAGCGCTCCCACGAGGTCAAGCTCCTGGTCCTGCCCGACGGCGAGCGCCATAAGAACCTCAAGACCGTCGCCCAGGTCTACGCCAAGCTGGTCGAGTTCAAGGTCGACCGCCGGACGCCGATTCTGGCGATGGGCGGTGGGGTGATCGGCGACCTGGTGGGCTTCGCGGCGGCCAGCTTCCTGCGCGGGGTGCCCTTCGTCCAAATTCCGACCACGCTTCTGGCTCAGGTCGACAGCTCGATCGGCGGCAAAACCGGGGTCGATCTGCCCGAGGGCAAGAACCTGGTCGGAGCCTTCTATCAGCCGCGCTTCGTCCTGATCGACGAGAAGTTCCTTCAAACCCTGAAGCCTCGGGAGCTGCTCTGCGGCATGGCCGAGGTGATCAAGTACGCCGCCATCTTCGACGCCAAGCTGTTCCGGACCCTGGAAAAGGACATGGCCGCCCTTCTCAAGGGCAAGGGCGCCGGCTTGGAGGCGGTCGTCCGGCGCTGCTGCGAGCTGAAGGCTTGGGTGGTGGAGCGCGACGAGCGCGAAACCCTCGGCTTGCGGGCGAAGCTCAACTTTGGCCACACCTTGGGCCACGCCATCGAAAGCCTGACCCACTACAAGAAATTCACCCATGGCGAGGCCATCGCGATGGGGATGGTTTTCGCCGGCCGTCTCTCGATGGAGAAGGCCGGATTGCCGGTCCGCGATTTTCAGCGGCTGAAGGCCCTGATCGAGGCCGCCGGTCTGCCGGCGGAAATGCCCAAATTTCCGCCCGCCGCCTATCGTAAAGCCTTGATTCAGGACAAAAAAAGGGTGTCGTCGAAGCTGCATTTCGTTTATTTAAACAAGATCGGAAAGTCGGCCGTGATCCCGACGCCACTGGAAGAGGTCCTCTGATGCCCATCGATTTCCCCCCGGTTTTTTACACCGCCACGATGGTCAAGATCATGCGCGAGCAAGGCAGCAGCCAATACGCCATGGAGCTGGCCGAGCTCATCCTGCGCGAGCGACCGGATCACGAAGAGGTCCGCCAGCTTTTGCAAGAGATGAAGGAAGAGGCCAAACGGGCTTTCGAGCGCTTCAAGAGCGCCGGCAGCGGCGCGCCGAAGCCGCCGGAAGCGCCGTCGATCGAAGCGCCCTTCGATTTGGGCGGCGTTCGACCGGCTCCAGCGCCCGACGACGAAGTCACCCGCGAATACAAGATCACCGACTTTGGCGACCTCACCGACCCGGCGATCCACGATCCCATCGTCGAGCTCGAATCGACGCGCGAGGGCGCCCACCTGACTTTGGTGGAAAATCCGGAGCCGGCCCTGAGCCCTCGCGACCGCAAGATCCAAAAGCTCGAGTCGCTCCTCGGCCGAGTCCAGGAGTGGAGAAAGGGCTTCGATGCCTCCGGCCAAGCCTAAGATCCTGGTCATTCACGGGCCCAACCTCAATCTGCTGGGATTGCGCGAGCCCGAGGTCTACGGTGCAGTCACCCAACGCGACATCGACCGCAGCCTTCAGGTCATCGCCAAGGAAGAGAACCTCAGCCTGAAAATTTTCCAGTCCAACAGCGAGGGCGCCTTGGTCGACGCCATTCAGCAGGCGGCCGGCAGCTACGACGGCATCCTCATCAACCCCGCGGCTTACACTCACACTTCGGTGGCGCTGCGCGACGCGGTGGCAGCGGTGGGCTTGCCGGTGGTGGAGGTCCATCTTTCCAATATCTACAAACGCGAGGAATTCCGGCATCATTCCTTTATCGCCCCGGTGGCGGTCGGCCAGGTCTCGGGTTTCGGGGCCTACAGCTACGTCCTGGGCCTCTACGGCCTCATCCAAGAGATCGATCGGCGCTCCGGCGACGTAAGTCCCAAGAGGAAGCGGCGGGGCAAAAAGGCGTAATGGCGGAAAAAATCTCCAATCTATTCAAGGGCCTCTTCAAGAAGAGCGGTCCCGATCAGGAGTTGAAGGACTTCATCGCGATGTCGGCCAAGGACCCGACCGACATGCGCCTTAAGCTCAAGGTCGGCGAGCTCTATTTCAAGAAAAAGGACATCCGCAACGGCATCGCCTGGCTGCGCGAGGTGGCCGAGCACTACAGCGAGAACGGCTTTTTGCTGAAGGCGATCGCAATCTACAAAAACATCCTCAAGTTCTCGCCCGGTTCGGTCGAATTCAACGAGAAGCTCGGCGAGCTCTATCACAAGATGGGCATGAAGGCCGACGCTTCCCAGCAATATCAGATCGTGGTTCACAACTATCTGACCCATGGCCGGGGCCCCGACGCGATCCGGGCCAGCCAGAAATTGATCGAGGCCGAACCCGAGGAGGCGAGGCATCGCCTCAAGCTGGCCGAGATCTATTTCAACCAGGGCATGCAGGAGGAGTCGCTTCGGGAGTACGAGAAGCTGGCCCGCGATCTGCGCAAGGAGATGAAGCATCTCGACGTGCTGGTCGAAGTCTACGAAAAGATCCTGCTCAAGCGGCCCAAGGAGCTGGGCCTGCTCAAGGAGCTCTGCATCTTTTACCTGAAGCTGAAGAATCCTCAGAAGGCTTTGCGAAAAATCGAGAAGTACAAGCTGGAGGAAGACCAGGGATTCAAGCCGATCTACGCCAAGGCGCTCCAGCTCAAGGAATACTTGGCCAAGACCCAAACCAAGGAAGAAACCGGCAAGGTTTCTGAGGAAGAGTAAATGACCCCCCCCCTTTGGAAAAGGGGGGCAGGGGGGATTTAAAACCGTGGCATAACCCGAAGCGACCTTTTCGGCAAAGCCACCGTCTTAAATCCCCCCAACAAGTTCGGAAAGGGATTAACATCATCGAGAAGTTTTCCTGGCGACATTAAGTCGCCAGTTTGCCTTCTCGATTCCCCCTTTTTCAAAGGGGGGAATTTTGAATAGAAAGTTTTATGAGTTCCAAAAACAAGATCGCCGGCGTCAAGGGCATGGAAGACTTGATCGATCCGGGCGAGGCGAAAAAGTGGCTCTGGATCGAGGCGACCGCGCGGCGGATTTTCGCCCCGGCCGGCTTCCGTGAGATCCGGACGCCGATTTTGGAGGAGGCCAAGCTTTTCGAGCGCGGGGTCGGCGAGACCACCGAGATCGTCGAGAAGGAGATGTATACCCTCCTCGACCGCAACGAGAAGCGCTTGGCCATGCGCCCCGAGGGGACGGCGCCGGTGGTGCGAGCCTTCATCGAGCACTTCACCTCGCACAATGTCCAAGAGGGGCGCTTCCTCTACATGGGTCCGATGTTTCGCTACGAGCGGCCCCAGAAGGGAAGGCTGCGCCAATTCCACCAGATCGGGGCCGAGATCTTCGGCGCCGACCATCCTTTGCTCGACGCCGAGATGATCGCGCTCAGCCACCAACTTTTCGCCGAGCTGGGGCTCTCGGCGCTGACCTTGAGCCTGAATTCCTTGGGCGAGCCGGCCGACCGTGAAAAATATCGCCAGTCCCTCGCCGAATTTCTCGACGG
Organism: bacterium; assembly: GCA_035281585.1. Classification (NCBI taxonomy): domain Bacteria; species bacterium. The sequence continues at coordinate 7,525 of DATEDP010000034.1, read as the reverse complement.
CATCAAGGGCTCGCTCTGCGAGGAATGCCAGCGGCGGATCGTCCGCAATCCGCTGCGGGCCCTCGATTGCAAGAAGCCGGGCTGCATCGACGCCACCGCCAAGGCGCCGGCCATCGCCGAGTTTTATTCCCCGGAAGCGGCCGATCATTTCGCCGCGGTCCAAGCCGGCCTTCGGGCTCTCGGCGTGCCGTTTCAGCTCAATCCCCGGCTGGTCCGGGGCCTCGACTATTACGAAAAGACCGTTTTCGAATTCTTGAGCGCCGACCTCGGCGCCCAGAACTCGGTGGCCGGCGGCGGTCGCTACAACGGCTTGGTCGAGGAGCTGGGCGGTCCCCAGGTCCCGGCCATCGGCTTCGCTCTCGGCATGGAGCGGCTGGTTGCGATCTTGCCGCCCAATACCGCTTTCGCCGGCGAGACCCCGCGGGTCTATTTGCTGGCCACCGATCCGGAATCGGAACGGATTCTTTTTCCTTCCTTGAAGGCGCTGCGCGAGACCGGCGCCGTCGTCGAGATGGATTTCGGGGGCGCCTCGCTCAAGTCCAAGATGCGGCGGGCCGATCGCTGGAACGCCGACTGGGTGGCGATTTTCGGCGAGGAGGAGAGAAAGAAGAACATCGTCATCCTCCGCGACATGAAAAGTCAGAGCCAGGAGGAGATTCCCTTGGATGAGATTTTCATGCGGCTGATCGCGCGCTATCCAACCAAGCACCCTGGGGCGTAACGATCGATTACCACCCAAATTATCAACCCGTTAATGGCCCCCTGAAATCGCTATATTTTTTCTAAATGCGCTGGCACGGTGATTGCTATTGGAGAGTGTATGAAAATCTTCAGCCTCCGCCCGCGCATCTTGTTCTCCCTTCTGACGGCTTTGGGTCTTGGCGTCTTCGTCGGGGCCGGTTGTGGCAGCGACTCTCCACCGCCGCCGCCGGCCGACACGATCTTCACCAATGCCACTTTCTTCACGATGGCCCCGAGCGGCGCTTCGGAGGCCCAGGCTTTGGCGGTCGGCGACGGCCAAATCGTCGCCGTCGGCTCGGAATCGGAGGTTTTCGCCTTCGAGGGGCCCAACACCCAGGTGGTGGACTTGGGCGGAGCTTTCGTCTTTCCCGGATTCATCGACACCCATTCCCATACGATCGGTTACGCCTTCTTCAACGATCCGGAGAAGTGGCTCGACGTGAGCAGCGTGAATCTATATTTCAAACCCTTGCCCGGCGATCCGCGCTGCACCGAGCCGAACAATCCCCAGAAGTGTTTCATCCCGGTCACCAATCAAGACCAAGTCCTGGCTCGAATTCAAGCCAAGGTGGATGAAGACCCGGCCAGCAGCAAGCCGGTGCTGGGCTATGGTTACGCCAACGGGCGATTGGGCTCGACCGGCGCTTGCAGCGAGCTCGGCTTTGCCTGTCCCAATTTTCAGGGCGAGAGTCCCAACGCCCGCGAGGCGCTGGACGCGATTTCGCCGACTCGGCCGATCGCCATCGCCGCCTCGACCGGCCATTTCCTTTTCGTCAATACGCCGGCTCTCGCCATCACCAACATTTGCGGCACCGACGGCTCCGACCCCGGCACTTGCCATTCTCCGGCTTACAACGCCGACTATGAGACCGGCCTCGCCCAGACCGGCGTCTTGGTCGAGGATTTGGCCCTCTACGGCACTGGCGTCTTCCAGCAGCAGATCTTGAAGGAGGATCCCTTCGCGACCTTCAACTTGCTGAAGAAGGGCGTGGAGATCTACGCCCAGCATGGCTTCACGACGGTGCAGGAAGGGGCGGCCGAGGAATTCCAGGTGGAGATTTACGACATCATCACCCAAGATCCGGACTTCCCGGTTACGGTCCAGCTTTTAGCCTATTCCGGGTCGAGCAATTTCCAAGATGCGATCAATACCGCCAATAAAGGCGCCGAATTGGCCGCCAAGAATCCCCGGATTCGGATGGCGGGCATCAAGACCTTCGCCGACGGCTCGGTGCCTTGCTATACCGGGGCCTTGACCCAGCCGTATTTCGAGATTTTTCCGCCCAACCCGGCGGGATTCACCGGGATCGTCGATTTGACCGAGGCCGATCTCTCCACCCAGATCGCTGCGGCCCACGCCGCCGGTTACCCGATCGCCATCCACATGAACGGCGACGAGGGCGTCGACAACGCCTTGGCGGCGATGCAGGCCAACAAGGATCCCGACATCATCGACATCGCGATCCATCTTCAGTTGAGCGATCCCGAAGATTACCAGATCGTGAAGGATCTCGACGCCCAAGTCACCTTCTTGATCGCGAACAATTATTACTTCGGTTTGCCCTACTGCCAGCAAATCCTCGGGCCGGAGCGAGTCCAGACCGCGGTGAACCCGGTCGGCGACGCTCTCGAAGCCGGCCTTCCGATTCGGCTTCACTCCGACTCGCCGGTCACGCCGCCCGATGCCTTGTTCATGATATGGGCCGCCGTCACCCGCGAAGCCCAGCAGATGCCTTGGTATCCCAATCAGGACCCAACGGCATGTCCGAGCGTCTTGGCGCCCGATCAGGCCATCACGATCGCCCAAGGCATGAAGGCTTTCACGATCGATTCGGCGGCGCTCTACGGCTTGGAAGAGGAGGTCGGCAGCCTCGAGGTCGGCAAGTTCGCCGACCTGGTGGTGCTCTCGGCCAATCCGCTCTCGATGGAAGCGGATCCGGACCAGCTTTCGACCATCCAAATTCAAAAGACGGTCCATCGCGGCAAGGTCTACGATAATCCCAAGGCCGACGATCCGCCCATTTGGCCGGATTGATTGCCGACCCGCAACCTGCTATGAACCTTAGGCTCGGGTAAGGGTGGGTTTATGGCAATGCCCAAGATCGACAAGGGATTGGAAGCCTGGCTCGACGCTCCCCAGATCATGATCTGGATGACCAATGAAAAGCACCAGTGCGTCTACGGAAATCAAGCCTTGTTCGATTATTTCGGCTTCTCTCTCGAGATGATCGAGGGCTTGAACTGGCTCGAGACCATCCATCCCGACGATCGCGACCGGATCCGGCGCAACCAGGAGTTCGCGGCCGGCCATTACCAGAATTTCCGCCAGGAATACCGGACCAAGGGCAAGGACCGGAAAGATTATATCTGGGTCTTGGACCTCAGCGTGCCGCGCTTCGGTGCCCAAGGAGAATTCCTCGGCTATATCGGCTCGGTGATGGATATCACCCAGCAGAAGCTTCAGGAAGAGGAGCTCAAGACGGCCCAAAGGCGGTTGGAGCGGGAAATCCTCCAAGTCAGCGACCGCGAGGCTTTCCGTATCGGCCGCGACCTTCATGACGAGATGTCCCAACATCTCTTGGGGATCGCCTTGAAGGGGATGCTGCTGGAGCGAAAGCTGAAGAAGCGCAATCTGCCCGAGGTCTCGGTGGTCCAGGAGATGACCGAGGAGATCAACCAAGCCATCGCCAAAACCCGAAAGATCGCCCAGTCGCTTTTCCCCCAGGCCCTGGGCAAGAAGGATTTTTTGGCGGCCCTCGGCGACCTAGCCGAAAAAATACGGACTTCCTTCGGCGCCAATCTGCAGCTCAAGATCGGGGCCGAGCGCCTCACCCTCGATCCGGAAAAGGCGGTCCACCTTTACCGGATCATCCAAGAAGCGGTGACCAACAGCATCCGCCACGGCCGGGCCGAGAATATCGAGGTGGTGATCCGCAATGCCGAGGGCGGACGGAGCCTGCTCGAGGTTCGCGACGACGGCAGCGGCTTCGCCCAGCCTTTTGAGCCGGCCGAGGGCTTGGGTCTCCAAATCATGGAGTATCGGGCGCGGATGATCGGGGGCCGGCTGGAGATTAAGCGGAGCGAAGCCGGCGGGATCGTGGTAAGATGCGACTACCCTTCGTGAGGCAGAGCGATGAAGAAATCGAAAATCGTCGTGGTGGATGATCATCCCATCGTGCGGCACGGCATCGCGCTGCTGCTGGATGACACCGATGATTTGCGGGTCTGCGGCCAGGCCGGGACCGCCAAGGAAGTGCTGCCCCTGCTGGAAAAAACCCGTCCCGACTTGGTCCTGCTCGACCTTTTCTTGCAAGGAACGATCGCGGTGGAGCTCATCCGAAAAATCCGCGAGCGCTTTCCGAACCTGCCGATCCTGGTCCTCTCCGTCCAAAGCGAGGCGCTGTTCGCCGAGCGGGCCCTTCAAGCCGGCGCCGACGGCTACGTCGTCAAGGAAGAGGCCACCGCCGAAATCCTCCAAGCCATTCAGGCCCTGCTCGAGGGCGGCGTCTACGTCAGCAAGAAATTGGTCGACCGGATGAGCTTCAAGGTCGTCACCGGCGATTCGCGCAGCCGCGAATTCGTCGCCAAGCTGAGCGACCGGGAGCTTCAGGTGCTCAAATTGTTGGGCGACGGGGCCAGCATTCGCGAGGCGGCGGCCGATTTGGCGTTGAGCGCCAAGACCGTCGAGACTCATTGCGCCCGGATCAAGCGGAAGCTTCACCTGCGAAATGCCAACGAGCTGTTGCGCTTCGCCGCCCAATGGCAGTCCCAGCTGTCGGGAATCTCCCGATAGCCTCGGGTGGCTGTCATCCCGAGCGGAGCGAGGGATCCACTGCGGAGCTGTTTCGCGCCATTGTCGCCGTAGTGGATTCCTCGTCGCTTTGCTCCTCGGAATGACAACTTTCCTCACCCCTCGTTAGGGATCTTCCCGACTTGTCGGATTTTTTTCAGCTCCCGATAATTTCATCGTTCTTGAAAATTCGAAGCTGCCAGCAGCGGGGAGGCCCCATGAAGACTCTAAAAAAGCTCATACCGGGTATTGGTCTTTTTTTACTGAGTTGCGGCGCGGCGGTCGATCGGCCGGCGCCGCCGGCAGCCGCTCCAACCGAGGTTAAGGCGTGGGGTTCCCCCCAACCTCCGCACGAGTCGGGCGTCGGATTGGGTCTCTATTTCTTCAATGGAGTCTGGAATCCCGATTTGGATCCTTTGCCCAATCCGGCGCGTCCGACCCGGCTGAGCGTGGTCGACGGCAATCGACGCTACTTGCAGGAGCTCTACCTCGTCTCTTCGGTCCCGACGACCTTGGAGCAAGGCATCGACCCGGTGATCGAGACCGGCGACTTCGCCGGCCTCGATTGGAGCGGCATCCAGGAGGTGGGAGAGGATTGGCGGGTCGAGGCCAACGGCTTCACCTATCAACGCCAAGTGTTTTACCGCGATGCCCGCTGGATGCGGACCAACAGCGAGTTCGAGATCTCGGCCCATGACGGCAACGGCAACAAGCTTTCGGAGCTTGAAGTCAAGGCCGGCCGCGACGACCGTTGGCGCCAAAGCGACGACGCCTTCGAGCGCCGTTTCGTCGCCCGGGTGGTCAGCACCGGTTGCGCCGCCCAAGGCGTCTGCGAAAATCCCGAAGCCCTCCACTTTGCCCAAGCCTTCGTCCAGCTGCGGACCTCGCTGCACCCCGACAATGATTTCAAGATTCCGGCCGCGACCAAGAAGCTGAAGATCCGCTGGTCCGAATATCCGGGCAAAGTTTGGAAAGTGAAAGTCGATCATTCGGCCCCCGCCGACACCGGCTACGGCTTCGGCGTCGAGCTGGCCGAGGTTTCGCCGCCGGCCCGGGGCTACTACCTGCCGGGCGAGGCGATCAACGTCCGGGCCACCTTCGTGGATGGTGAGGGTCAGCCGCTCTTCCCGGCCGGCTCGCTCCCGACTTACCGACAAATGATCAATCGCGAGCCGGCCTCGAAGGGCCTGCGCTACCTGACCTTCGCCGATTTCCCGATGCTCTATTGGGCCCATAAGGACCAGCAGGCCGACATGGAGACCTTCTTCGGCGGTCCGCTTCATAAAATGACGACGGTCGGCTCGACCCCGATCACGCCCTTCGTCCTCTTCGCTCCGCAGATCCAGAGCGCCGACCGGCCCAACGACGGCTGGAACGGCTTCGTCCAAATCGTGCCGCCGACGCCGATCACCTTCGGTTGTTTGCTCGATCCGACCTCGCCGGCCTGCGACGCGCCGGTTTCCGATATTTTCACCTTCACAGTCCCGACCGACGCGGAGGAGGGGACCTACGTTGTCGGTATCAAGGGTCGCCGGGAGTGGGAGGGCGAGCCCTTGCAGAAGGCCGCCTCGCTCCGCGTCCAGGTCGGGACCGACCAAGCGACCGAGTTTTTGCCTTTCCACGTGGCCGGCATGAACAACAATTGCGCCAGCTGCCACGTCGGTCCGGCGGCGCTGCCCAACGCCGCCCACGGCTTCGAGGGCCTCAACGAGGTCGGGCCCGAATGCCTGACCTGCCACACCAGCGGCTATTACTTCGAGCCCGATGCCGGGATCGACACTCGGCTGCGCTACATGCACGACACGACGCGACGCCTGTTCGCGCCCTGAAGCCTTTCTTTGCGAGCGGCAATAAGCCAGGGGGGAGTCCACTTAATATGAGCCCTATAGTGGACTCCCCTTTTTTCCTCGCGTATATTCGCGGGCATGACCCTCCCCAGTCCCTTTAGCCCCGAGCATGAGCTCTTTCGCAAAACCGTTCGTGATTTCGCCGAAAAGGAGCTGCTACCCCACAAGGAAGAATGGGAAAACGCCCGCGGCTTCCCTCGCGAGGTCTTCCGTCGAGCCGGCGAGCTGGGCCTGCTCGGCGTTTGCTTTCCCGAGGAGTATGGCGGCAGCGCCGGCGATTATTGGTTCAAGGTGGTCTTCTGCGAGGAGATCGTCCGCTGCAAGATGGCCGGACTGGCGATGGACCTCATGGTCCAAGCCGACATTGCGACGCCGATCCTGGCCTTCCTCGGCACCGAGGAGCAAAAGCGGGAATTCCTGATCCCGGCGATCAAGGGCGAGAAGATCGCGGCTTTGGGCATCACCGAGCCGGGCTGCGGCTCCGATGTCGCCAGCATCACGACCCGGGCCGAGGTGCAAGGCGAGGACTACGTCATCAACGGTGCCAAGACCTTCATCACCAACGGCGGCCGGGCCGATTTCATCACGCTGGCGGTGCGCACCGGCGGCCCCGGCTTCAAGGGCATCAGCTTGGTCTCTTTCCCGACCGACACCAAGGGCTTCGCGGTCGGCAAGAAGCTCGAGAAGATGGGCAACCATTCCTCGGACACCGCCCTGCTCTTCTTCGAGAATTGCCGCATTCCCCGGCGCTACGTCATCGGCGAGGAGAACCAGGGCTTCGTCTACATTATGAAGAATTTCCAAGGCGAGCGCTTGGTCGCCGCGATCACCTGCGTTTCGGGATCGGAGCTGACCTTGGCCGAGACCATCCGCTATTGCCAGGAGCGCCAGGCCTTCGGCAAGCGGGTGATCGACTTTCAGGTTTGGCAGCATAAATTCGCCGAGCTCGCGACCCAGATCGAAGCCGCCAAACGCCTGAACTATCACGCGGTGGCCTTGTTCAACGCCGGCGTCGAATGCAGCAAGGAAGTTTCGATGGCCAAGCTCTTCGCCGGCGACTTGGCCCAACGGGTGGCCTACGATTGCCTTCAGGCCCACGGCGGCGCCGGCTACATGGAAGAATACGACCTCTCGCGCTTCACCCGCG
>DATEDP010000033.1 GCA_035281585.1 bacterium | reverse complement strand
GGCGGTTGAATCCGGGCGAAATTGCGGATCACCGTCGAGCGGGCCTCGCGGACCTGGCCGAGCTTCTCGACGACCAGCCGGGTGAATTGACGGAGGTCTCGGTCCATCATCAATAAATAGGAGCGCATCGCGCCGGGAATGTCGCCCATCAGGATCTGAGCCAAGACCATGTGGATCTTCATTTGGTGGTCTCTTTCCTTGGAGCGCATCTTGCGCAGCAATTCCTGAGTTTCGGGATCGGAGGAGCGGGCGAAGGCCGCCATGCCCTTGCGGGCATATTTCAAGTCGGCGTCGCTCGGAGTCCAGCCGTGCTCGGCTTGGATTTGGCGCCGGATCTCGGCGTCGCTCAGGCATTCGCCGCTGAGCTTCTTGAGCTTGGAAAACCCGGGAACCGAAGCGGGCGGAGCCAAGCCGGCGCCGCCGGCCATTGCCGGTCGGGAAGGGCGGGGCAGAGAGCCGGCCGGCTGAAAGGCGGCCGAGGCCTCGGGCGGAAGAGTCGAAATCTTGGCGGTCGGGAGGGTTCGGCGCAGGGCCAGGCCTTCGCCCAAGGGAATGGAGCGTTTCGATTTCTTCGAGGAAATGGCTTCGATCATGAGAGCCCCCTTTGAAGGGAATATCGGTTTTCCTCCCAGGAGAAGTTTTCACCCTTGTTTATTATATAATAATTTCAACAAGTTATAATGGCACTCGAAGCTCAGTCTTGACTTACGCAAAATGTACGCCATAGGATGGGCTTATGACGCTCACTCCCAAACAGCAGGATCTTCTCACTTTCGTGCAGACCTTCCTAGAGGACCGTGGCTTCGCGCCGAGCCAGCGGGAAATCGCCGAGCATTTCGGCTTTCGCTCGCTCGGCACGGTGCAAAACTACCTCAAGGCCCTTGAAGCCAAGGGCTATCTGGCCAAGGCCAAGCATCAGAGCCGGGCCTTGCGCTTGAGCGAGGTCACCGACATCGATCAGTCGGCGATCGCGATTCCCTTGCTCGGCCGGGTGGCGGCGGGCCAGCCGATCGAGGCTATCGAAAATCGGCGCACGGTCGAGGTTCCGCCGGCCCTGCTTCGGGGCGGCGAAAATTTCGCCCTCGAGGTCCGCGGCGACTCGATGATTGAAGAGGGAATTCGCGAGGGCGACTTGGTGGTGGTGCGGCGCCAGCAACACGCCGAGAACGGCCAAATCGTCATCGCGATGCTCGACGGCGAAGCCACCGTGAAAAAGTTCTTCTGGAAGAACGGCGAGGTCGAGCTGCGGCCGGCCAATGCGGCGCTGAAGCCGATCTACGTCAACAGCGGCCAAGGCTTCCAGATCCTGGGCTTGGTGGTGGGCTTGATTCGAAAATATCTGTAGGGGCGGCCCTTGCGGCCGCCCGATCTACGGGCAATGCGATGATGGCCTGGGCACCCGCAAGGGGAGCCCCTACGGCAATCCGGGTATGTCGATCTTATACGTCAATGCTCCTGCCTTCGCGGTGGCCGTCGAGCGGCTCCGCGATCCGGCCCTTCGCGCGGTTCCACTGGCGGTGGCGGCCCACGATTCTCCGCAGGCCCCGTTGGTTTCGGTCTCGGCCGAGGCCTATGCGCTGGGGCTCCGCCGGGGGTTGAAGGCCGGCGAGGCTCAGCGCTTCGAGCGCCGACTTCGCATCGTCCCGGCCGATCCGCCCCGCTACGAGCGGGCCCAGGCCAAAATCCAAGAAGTGGTGGGGCGCTACACGCCGCTTTACGAAGCCGAGCGGCTCGGCAGCTTTTTCCTCGATCTCGGCGGCACCGAAAGGCTCTTCGGCCCGGCCCTCGACGTCGCCGCCAAGGTCCAGGCCGAGATCGCCCGAGCCCTCGGCCTGCGGGCCACCCTCGGGGTCGGCGGCAGCAAGCTCGTTTCCCAGATCGCCGCCAACGTCGTGCGGCCCAAGGGGCTCTGCGACGTTTTTCCCGGCGGCGAGGCCGCCTTCCTGGCTCCGCTCGAGCTCGATTATTTGCCGGCCTTGCAGGAGTTCGCCGACCGCGCTTCCTTTCAAGAGCTGGCCTTGAACCGCATCGGCGACCTGGCCCAAGTGCCGCTGCCGGTTTTGCACCAGGTTTTCGGGGCCAAGGGCGAGCGCCTGCATCTCCAGGCCTGGGGTGTCGACCCGCGGCCGGTCGAGCCGCCGCTGGCCGAGGAAGTCCTGGCCCGCGAAGTCGACCTGCCGAGCGAGACCAACGACGACGCCGTCTTGCTCGCGGCTCTGTGGCGGGCGGTCGAGGTTTTGGGGCGGGAGCTGCGGCAACGCCGCCGGATGGCGGCCGAAGCCCGCATCGAAGGTTTGCAAGGCGACTTGAAGCGCTTGACCGAAAGGGTGGAGCTTCGGCCGCCCAGCGCCAGCGACTTCGTCCTCTTCGCGGCGCTGGAAGGGAAATGGCGGAAATTCCTCAAGCGCCGGGTGACGCTGAAATTCTTGAAGCTCAGCTTCGCCAAGCTTTGCCCGGCTTTTCGTCAAGCCGAGATGGGCGTTGAGCCGAGGGAAGAGCGCTTGCTCGTGGAGCTGGATCGGTTGCGGGCGAAATACGGCGTTGGAGTCGTGACCCACGGCTGCGGCATTTCGCTGCGCGGCCAAATCCCCCCTGGCCCCCCTTTTTCAAAGGGGGGCAACTGCAAGGCAAAGTCTTCTCCCCCCTTTGAAAAAGGTATGCAAGGTTCGGCTTTGCCGGACCGCGCAGCAAATTCGCAGAATTTGCGAAGTCTAACACCAGGGGGGATTTAAAGCGGCGGCAGTATGACGAAGTTCACTCATCTCCACTGTCACTCTTATTACTCCCTGCTCCGCGGCACGATGAATATCGAGACTCTCTGTTCCCATGCCCAGGCCTTGGGCATGAAATCCCTCGCCCTGACCGACGTCGATGGCCTCTACGGCTGGGTCGAGTTCGTCCAATGCTGCCGGGACTTCGGCCTCCGGCCGCTCTGCGGCGTCGATTTGCGGGCGCCGGACGGAAGGGCGGTGCTGCTGGCCAAGAACGGCCTCGGCTATTCCCGGATCTGCCGGCTCATCTCGGACAAGCACCTCGATCCGAGCTTCTCGCTGAAGAAAAGCTTGCGCGAGGACCGCGGCCAGCTCGCGGTCCTGAGCCGCGACCTTTCGCTGCTCGCCGAAGTCGCCGAATCGACCGGCTCCGCGGATCTCCACGTCGAGCTGCTTCCCTTGGAGGAAAACCTGCCCCAGCTTCGCTTCGCCCGCGAGCATGGCTTGAAGACCGTCGCCAGCAACGATGTTTATTTCCTGCGGCCGAGCGACCATCCCAACCACCGCTGGCTGCGGGCCATCGACAACAACACCAAGCTCTCGCGGCTGGGGCCGGCCGACGAGGTCGTCGCGGAGCGGCGCTTCCTCTGCGAAGAGGAATGGATGCGGGCCAAGCTGTCCTACGCTCCCGAAGCGGTGGAGAACGCCGGCCGCTTGGCCGAGGAGCTGGAGGGGAATTGGCGGCTGGGCGAGACCGTCTTTCCGCCTTATGAAAGATTTTCGGGGCCCGAAGCCTATTTCACCCTGCGCTGGAAGTGCTACCAAGGCGCCCGCCGGCGCTACGGCGAGCTCAGCGAGAAGGTCCGCCGACGGATCGAATACGAGCTCGAGATCATCCGCGGCAAGGGTTTCAGCCACTACTTCCTGGTCGTCGACGACATCGTGCGGCAGGCCCCGCGGACCTGCGGCCGGGGCTCGGTGGCGGCGAGCATCGTCTCCTACTGCCTCGGCATCACCCACGTCGATCCGATCAAGCACAACCTCTTCTTCGAGCGCTTCCTCAATCCCAGCCGGCGCGATCCGCCCGACGCCGACATCGATTTCCCCTGGGACGAGCGCGACGCCATCCTCGATTACATTTTCAAAAAATACGGGCCTTACCGGGCGGCGATGGTCTCGAATCACGTCCGGCTGCAGTTTCCCTCGGCGGTGCGGGAGCTGGCCAAGGTTTACGGTTTCTCCGACTCCCAAATCACCCAGGTGACCGAGAAATGGTTCCGTTTCCCGCCCCGGGCCTACCCCAAGCCTTGGGACGAAATTTTCGCCGCCGCCGGGGCCCTGACCGAGATCCCGCAATATCTCTCGGTGCATGCCGGCGGCGTCGTCATCGTGCCCGACGACCTGCGGAATTACGTGCCGCTTCAGCCGGCGCCCAAGGGCGTCAACATCCTGCAATGGGAAAAGGATCAGACCGAGGACTTCGGCTTGGTCAAGATCGATATCCTAGGAAATCGCTCGCTGGCCGTCGTGCGCGACGCCCTCGGCGCGGTCGAATCCAACACCGGGACCCGGATCGACTACGCCGAGCTCGATCCCACCGAGGACCCGGCGACTCAGGCCATGCTGGCCAAGGGCGACAGCATCGGCGTCTTCTACATCGAGTCGCCGGCGATGCGGCAGCTCCAGCAAAAGGCCGGAGTGGGGGACTACGAGCACATCGTCATCCACAGCTCGATCATCCGGCCGGCTTCTTACCGTTACATCAATGAATACGTCGAGCGGCTCCACGGCAAGCCCTGGGACCCGCTCCATCCCTTGCTGCAGGAGATCTTGGACGAGAGCTACGGCCTGATGGTCTATCAAGAGGACGTCACCAAGACCGCGATGGCCCTGGCCGGCTTCAATGCCGTCGACGGCGACGGCCTGCGCAAGGCCCTCTCCAAGAAGCGGCCCGAAAAATGGCTCGGCGCTTACCGGGTCAACTTTTACGCCGGCGCCCGGGAGCGCGGGGTCGGCGAGGCGGTGATCGAGGCCGCTTGGCGGATGATCGAGAGCTTCGCCGGTTACAGCTTCTGCAAGCCCCACAGCGCTTCCTACGCCCTGGTTTCCTTCCAAGCGGCCTACCTGCGGGCCCATTATCCGGCCGAGTTCATCGCGGCGGTGATCTCCAACGGCGGCGGTTTCTACTCGACCTCGGCCTATCTTTCGGAGGCGCGGCGTTTGGGGCTGACGATCCTGCCGCCGGACATCAATGCCTCCCAAAAGGAGTACCGGGGCCGGGACCGCGAGCTCCGGGTGGGCTTGATGCAGCTCAAGGGCGTGCCCGAAAAATTCATCGAAAGGCTGCTCGAAGAAAGAAAGGCCCGCGGGGCCTACGCTTCGCTCGAGGATTTCCTGCGCCGGGTTCCCGGTGATCTGTCGGATCTGAAGATTTTGATCCGAGCGGGCTGTTTCGATTCGCTGGCTCAGGGGCTGACCCGGCCGCAATTGATGTGGAAGCTCCTCCAGCTTTGGCGGCCGCTGCGTGAAGGCGGCGGCCATCTACCCTTTGCCCGGCCTGAAGCTTGGGTTCCGGCGGAAGCCGATTATTCGCCGGCTCGCAAGATCGAGGACGAGCTCGAGACCCTGGGCCTGATGGCCTCGCGCCATCCGATGAGCCTTTACCGCGAAGCGATCGACAAAGTTCCCCACGTCGCGGCCCGCTGCATGGCCGAGCACGTCGGAAAGAGGATTCGGATGGTCGGTTGGCTCATCACCGGCAAGGTGGTTTCGACCAAGCGCCAGGAGTTGATGGAGTTCATGACCTTCGAGGACCTGACCGGGATTTACGAGACCACCTTCTTCCCGGCCTCCTACCGCCGGAACGGCCCGCTGCTCAATCGCCGCGAGCCGTTCTGGGTCTTGGGACGGGTGGAGGACGACCATGGCGGGATCGCCCTCAACGTCGATAAGGTCGAGGCCCTGAGGATTTGACCTTGGCTCAGGGAAAGAGCAAAATTCCCCGGAGGGGGTGGCATGAAATACCGCAATTTGGCCGAGATGCTTCGGTCGCCGGCCGAGAAATCGCCGGAACGTCCCGCCTACATTTATCTGCCGGATGGGGAGACCACCGAGATCCCGCTTGGCTACGGCGAATTGGACCGCCGGGCCCGGGCGGTCGCCGTCGCCCTCCGCGCCATCGCCAAGCCCGGCGACCGGATCCTCTTGCTCTATCCGCCGGGGCCCGATTTCATCGTCGGGCTTTTCGCCTGCTTCTACGGCGGCTTCACTGCGGTGCCGCTCTTTCCGCCGGAGCCCGAGCGCCTGGCTCAGACCCTGGGCCGTTTCCTGGCCTGCGTCTCCGACTCCCAAGCCGGAGTGGTGCTGAGCAATCGCTTCGTCATGTCCATGAAGGAGATGTTTTTTCAATTCGCCCCCGCGCTCGGGGACCTGCACTGGCTCGGCAGCGACGAGGTCGATGAGGCTCTGGCCCGGGAGTGGCGAGATCCGGCGCCGGAACCCCGGGATTTGGCGCTGCTCATGTATACCTCGGGCTCCACCGGCGAGCCCAAGGGCGTGATGCTCGGCCACGGCAGCCTGCTGGCTCAGTTGGAGATCTTGGCCGGTCTCTACCAGGGGGAACATCGCGAGGAGAAGGGCGTCACCTGGGCGCCGCCCTATCATATCTCCGGCTTGACCTTGGGCCTGCTGATGCCGGTCTACCTCGAATCTTGCAACGTCTTCTTCTCGCCGCTGCTTTTCCTGGCCCAGCCGCTGCTTTGGCTCAAGGCCATCACGCGCCACCGGGCCCGCTCCAGCGGCGCGCCCAATTTCGCCTATGACCTTTGCGTGCAAAGGATCGGGCCCGAGGAGCGGGTTGGGCTGGATCTGAGCTGCTGGCAGATCGCTCTCAACGGCGGCGAGCCGGTGCGCGCTCAAACCCTGCGCCGTTTCGCCGAAGCCTTCGGACCGCGAGGCTTTCGCCCCGAAGCCTTTCTCCCGTCCTATGGGCTCACCGAATCGGGGCTGATGCTGACGGTGGGCGAGCCGGGAGTCGCGCCCTCGATCCGGGGGTCCTTGGTGAGCTGCGGCCGGCCCTTGCCCGAAGTCGATCTGCGCATCGTGGATCCGTCGACGGCGCTGGCGAAGGCTCCCGGCGAGGTCGGTGAGGTTTGGGCAGCCGGCCCTTGCATGGCCGACGGGTACTGGAAACGCGAGGCCGAAAGCGAAAAAGTCTTCGGGGCCCGGTTGGCCAACGGCGAGGGTCCTTTCCTCCGGACCGGCGACCTTGGGCTCTTGAAGGACGGCGAGCTTTTCCTCAACGGTCGGCTCAAGGAGCTGATCATCGTCCGGGGCGTCAACCATTATCCGCTCGATCTCGAGACGACGGCCGAGCGGGCCCATCCGGCGCTGCGGGGCCAAGCCGGTGCGGCATTTGCGATGGAAGGGCCCGAGGGCGAGGCGGTGGGTTTGGTCTTCGAATGCGCGAAGGAGCAAGCCTCGGTTCATGAGCAAATCCTCCGGAACGTTCGCGAGGCCATTTCGCTGGACCATCAACTGCGGGTGGCGGCCTTCGGGCTCGTCAAGCCCGGGACCTTGCCGCGCACCGTGACCAAAAAGGTTCAACGCCGCGCCGCCGGCCAGGCCTTCCTCAATGGCGGCCTCGAGCTGTTGGCGGAATCGCGCCTTCGGGCGGAAGAGGAGTCCTTGGCTTCGGCTCCGGCCGAGCGGATCGTTCCGGTCGATGAAGGCGAGTTGAAGGAGTGGGTGGCTCAGCAAATGGCCGCGATTCTGGGGGTTCGGGCTTGGGACCTGGACTTGGATCTGCCTTTGCCGGCTTATGGACTGGATTCACTGGCGGCGGTCGAGTTTTCCTCGCGAGTGGAGAAAGGCCTGGGAGTCCCTTTCACCGTCTCCGAGCTGTTCGAGGCGGCCAGTCTCCGCGAATTGCTGGAGGGGCTCGCCGCCAAATGGCGCGCCGGGTCCTCGGCGGCTTCGTCGCCGCCCGATTTGGCCGCCGAGGCCGTGCTGGACCCCGGCATCGCCGTCGCCCCCGGCTCGGCCAAAAGCTTCGCCGAAGCCAAGGAAATTTTCCTCACCGGCGCCACCGGATTTCTGGGAGCCTTTTTCTTGAGGGAATTGCTGGACCGGAGCCATGGCCGGATTCACTGCATGGTTCGGGCCCGCGATCCGGTCCAGGGATTGAAACGAATCCGGGAGAACCTGGAGTTTTTCCAGCTCTGGCGGCCGGAGTTCGTCGATCGCATCGTTCCGGTGGTGGGGGATCTCGCCAAGCCTCGGCTCGGGCTTTCGCCGGAAGGCTTCGACCGGCTCGCCGAGCAAATCGACCTGGTCTATCACAACGGGGCCTCGGTGAATTTCATTTATTCCTATCGCGACCTGAAGCCGACCAACGTCCTGGGGACCCAGGAGGTGATCCGTCTCGCCGCCAGCCGGCGTCCCAAGGCCTTGCATCACGTTTCGACCATCGGCATCTTTCCCCTGTCCGGCCGCCAGGGCAGCCGGGCCTTTTCGGAGCGGGACGAGCCCGAGGATCCCCGCGGGCTGCTCAACGGCTACGCCGAAAGCAAGTGGGTGGCCGAGAAGCTAGTCCGGCAGGCCGCGCTGCGCGGCTTGCCGGTGGCGATTTACCGGCCGGGCGAAGTTTTGGGCGAGAGCGAGGCCGGCATGTGCCGGGCCAAGAACGACGCCTACAGCCATATTCTCAAGGGCGGCTTGCTGCTGGGCAGCGCTCCCGTGATCCGAGCGAACTTTTACGCGGTGCCGGTGGATTTCGTGGTGAAAGCCGCGGTCTATCTCTCCAGCCAGGAAGGATCGCTGGGCCGCACCTTCCACCTCGTGGGCCAGCCGCTCACCGCCGAAGGAATTTTCTCCCTGCTGAAAGATTGCGGCGTTTTACTGCGGCGGCTGTCGTATGACGATTGGCTGCAGGAATTGCGGGCGCTTTCGGCCAAGCTGCCGAAGAATCCCTTGGCGCCGCTGTTTCCTTATTTGAGCAGCGATCCGATCCGGATCTTGGCCAACATTGAAACCGAGCTGGTGGTGGAATCCCAAGCGACCCACCGGGCCTTGGCCGGGATGACCTTCCGGCTGCCCTCGCCCGAGCGGACTCTCAGCTGCCACTTTCGCTTTCTGGAGCGCAGCGGCTTCCTTTACTCTTGATAGCTCAGGATTTGCCTTCCTTGGTCATTTGGCCCATGCGCTGGGCGATCTCTTCGGGGCTCAAGTCTTCCTTGTGAGTCGAGATCGACCAAGTGTGGCCGTAGGGATCCTCGAAGTGACCCGAGCGGTCGCCGTAAAATTGGTCGGCCACCGGCTTGAGGACTTTCAGGCCGGCCTCGACGGCCTTGGCGGCGAAGGAATCGACGTCCTCGACATAGAGCATGATCGAGACCGGGCTTCCGCCCAAGGTTTTGGGGCTGCGGAAGCCCATCTCGGGATATTCGTCGGCCATCATGATCGGCGAGTCTCCGATCTTGATCTCGGCATGGGCCAGCCGGCCGTCGGGCCCGTCCATTCGCATGATTTCCTTGGCGCCGAAGGCTTTCTTGTAGAAGGCCAGCGCCTCGGCGGCGCCCTTGATGCAAAGATAAGGAGTGGCGGTGTGATATCCTTCCGGGATGGGTTTAACGGGGCTCATGGTTTCCTCCTTCATGGTTTCGAATAAGTGATCCGGTAAATCGCGCCGCGTTGATCGTCGGAGACCAGCAGGGCGCCGTCGGGCATGACCAAGACGTCGACCGGCCGGCCCCGGACTTCGCCTTTGGGGCCGAGCCAGCCTTGAGCGAAGGGAGTGTATTCGACGGCCCGATCGCCGTCGAGCTTTACTCGCGTCACCCGGTAGCCGACCTTGGAGCTGCGATTCCAAGAGCCGTGCTCGGCGATGAAAATTTGCCCGCGGTATTCGGCCGGGAACATCGCTCCGTTGTAAAAGCGCATTCCCAGGGCGGCGACGTGGGCGCCGAGCTCGGCGACCGGCGGAACGAATCGGCCGCAGCCATCCTTGGGCCCGAATTCGGGATCGACGACCGATTTTCCGTGGCAGTGGGGAAAGCCGAAATTCAAGCCGGGTCGGGGCGCCCGGTTCAGCTCGTCGGGCGGGATGTCGTCGCCCATCCGGTCGCGGCCGTTGTCGGTGAACCAAAGCACGCCGTCCTGCGGCCGCCAGTCGAAGCCGACGGTGTTGCGCACGCCGTGAGCGAAAACCTCGAGGCCGGAGCCGTCGGGGTTCAGGCGGGTGATCGAGGCGAAGAGCGGGTCCTCCTTTTTGCAGACATTGCAGGGCGCGCCGATCGGCACGTAGAGCTTTCGGTCGGGGCCGAAGGCGACGAACTTCCAGCTATGCTGCCGCTCGGTCGGGAAATCGGCCTTCACCACCGCCGGCTTGGGCGGCGAATTCAACTTCGCTTCGATGCCGTCGAAGCGGAGCAGGCGGTGGGCTTCCATCACGTAGAGCGCTCCGTCCAGAAAGGCGACGCCGTTGGGCTGCTCCAAGCCCGAGGCCAAGGTGAAAACTTGCTCGGCGCGGCCGTCGCGGTCGAGATCGCGCAGGCCGTAGACCTTGCCCTCGTGCCGGGTGCCGACGAAGAGCGTTCCGCCGGGGCTCAAGGCCATCGAGCGGGCGCCCGGGACGTGAGGGGCGTAGTAATCCATTTGGAAACCCGGCGGGAGTTGGATGGCCGGCAAGTCCGAAGCCGGCGGGCGATCTTGGGCGCAAGCCGGAGCGATTGTCCCGAAGAGAAGAACGAACCAGGAGGCGATTTTCGAGCGCAGCATGTTCAGGTCTCCGGGGATCCATCTTTAAAGATACAACAGCCGAAAAATCTCGGCTATGATGACCGGCATGCGTTGGGAAAATCAAAGGGAAAGCCGGCATGTCGAGGATCGGCGGGGCCGGCCGGCGGTTCGCGGCGGCATCGCCATCGGCGGCACCGGGCTACTCTTGGTGCTGGTCTTGAGTCTTTTGACCGGACAAAATCCACTTCAATTGCTCGGCCAGCTCGGTGGCGGAGCTTACGAGACTTCCACCGTCGACTCGGGAGCGCCCCCGGGCTTGCCGCAGGATCAGCTGGGCCGCTTTGCCTCGGTCGTGCTGGCCAACACCGAAGACACCTGGAATGCTCAGCTTCCCCGGATGGGCCGGCGTTACCGCGAGCCGACGCTGGTTCTTTTCAGCGAGGCCGTGCAGTCGGCCTGCGGCCTGAGCTCGGCGGCGGTCGGCCCCTTTTATTGCCCGGCCGACCAAAAAGTTTATTTGGACCTCTCTTTCTTCGACGAGCTGAGCCGGCGCTTCGGCGCGCCCGGGGATTTCGCCCAAGCCTACGTCATCGCCCATGAGGTCGGCCACCATGTCCAGACCCTGCTCGGGATTTCGGAGCAGGTCTCGGGGCTTCGGCAAAGGGTTTCGCGGGCCGAGGCCAATGAGCTGTCGGTGCGGCAGGAGCTGCAGGCCGATTGCCTGGCCGGCGTTTGGGGTCATTGGGCCCAGAATCAAAGCGGCATGATCGAGCCCGGCGATTTCGAGGAGGGCTTGCGGGCCGCGGCCGCCATCGGCGACGACCGGCTGCAAAGGCTGGGTCGCGGCCAGGTCCAGCCCGAGAGCTTCACTCACGGGACTTCGGAGCAGCGGGTGAGCTGGCTCAAGCGCGGCCTCCAAAGCGGCGATCCCAAGGACTGCGACACTTTCGCCGGTCCGATTTAATTCGCCTCCTTAGCGCCAGTCATCCTGAGCAAAGCGAATGCCCTCAGCCGGGCACGAAGGATCTGCGACTGACCAAGAGGTGATGCGATTCAGAGCCCCTTCGCTGCGCTCAGGATGAGATGAGTTTCGATGCTGGCGAATAAGCTTTCAAGAAGACTTCGATGCAATCTTCGGCGTGCTCCTGGCATTCGACTGCAGTTGGTCGGGGCCGGAGGTTCATCGTAACCTTCATGTGGGTCTCGCCCTTGAGCATCGAAAAGAAGTGGTCAACGGCCCGCTCGACCTTGGCGATCTTTAGCTCGCCCCGACGGCAAAGGCCGTTCAGGTATTCGGTCATCGCGTCCTTGATGCGCTGGGGGCCGGCCTCGAAGAAGAGCCGTGCGATCTTGGGGTGCCTTTCCGACTCGGTCGAGATCACTTGGTGGATGGCCAGGGCCTCGGGGCTGTAGATCAAATCCAAGAAATTCCGGGCAATCTTCAGCAAGGTGTCGCGGGGGCTGAGGCCGACGCAATCGCCGAAGGTCTCGGCCGGTTCGTGTTGCTGGCACTTGGCTGAGATGACGGTCTTGAAGAGCTCATCCTTGCTGCCGAAATGGCCGTAGATCGTTGGCTTCGACACTCCGGCCGCGGCCGCGATCTGGTCCATATTTGCGGCCTCGAAGCCGTGCTTGAGAAAATGGCTCTGGGCTGCCTTCAGGATGGCATCCCGCTTCTCCAGGTCCTTGGGCCGGCCGAGGACCGGTTTGAGGCAATATTTGCTCCGAGTCATTTTTATACTTCCCAGTTTAGAAATAGCATGTTATCAAACTCATCAGTATAATAAATACTCTTTTGGGCGGATAAACCCTATGCTCGGCGTGGCCCTGAAAATGTTGACCGGAGATCGAGCGAAATACCTCGGGCTCGTTTTTGGCATCACCTTTGCCACGCTTTTAATGTCGCAACAAGTTTCGATTTTCGTCGGGCTGATGGCTCGAACCGCCTCCCAAATCCGCGACGTCGCCGAGGCCGACGTTTGGGTGATGGATCCGCAAGCCCAATACATGGAGGAAATCAAGCCCTTGCCCGACCGCGACCTGACCCGAGTCCGCGGTGTCTCGGGAGTTCAGTGGGCAGCGCCGCTCTTCAAGGGCTTGGCGGTGATCCGGGCGCCGGGTGGCGTCATGCAGCAGGCGATCCTGATGGGAATCGACGACGCGACGCTCACCGGCAAGCCGCCCAAGATGCTGGTCGGGGCTTGGGAGGACCTCAAGCTGCCCGACGCCATGATCATGGACAAGGCCGGCTATGAATTCCTTTGGCCTGGTCAGCCTTTCCAGCTGGGCCGCGAGGTCGAGATCAACGACCGCCGGGTGGTGATCGTCGGTCTCTGCGAGGCCTCGCCGCCCTTTTTGACTTTTCCGATCGTCTACTCGCGCTACAGCTTGGCGCTCAAGCTCTCGCCGGGCCAACGCAACCGCCTTTCCTACATCCTGGTCAAGGCTGCGCCGGGGGTTTCGGCCAGGGACTTGGCCACCGGCATCCATGCTCAAACCGGCCTCCAGGCCCTGACCTCCCATGACTTTCAGTGGCGCAGCATCCGCTATTATCTGCAAAGGACCGGTATCCCGGTGAACTTCGGGATCACCGTGGTCCTCGGATTCATCGTCGGCGCGGCGATCGCCGGCCAGACTTTCTACATCTTCGTGATCGAAAACTTGAAGCAGTTCGCGGCAATCAAGGCGATCGGAGTCCGCAACCGCCGCATCCTCTCGATGGTCCTGCTCCAGGCCGGGGTCGTCGCCTTCGTCGGCTTCGGCATCGGGATCGGCCTGGCCGCGCTTTTCTTTTTCTCAACCAAGGACGTACCGGCGCTCCGCGGTTTCACCCTCCACTGGCAAGTGATGGCGGGCACGGCGGTTGCCGTGCTCGCCATCATCACCCTTTCGAGCTTGGTGAGCATCCGCCGAGTAGTCACGGTCGATCCGGCAATCGTATTCCGAGGCTAAACATGAAACCGATGAATGAATTTTCAGACTATCTGATCACGGCTCGCGGGATCGTAAAGGATTTCCCCTCCGGCGACGACAAGGTTCGAGTGCTTCACGGCATCGACCTCGATCTCAATCCCGGCGAGCTCACGATGATGGTGGGCCCCAGCGGCTGTGGCAAGACGACCCTGCTCTCGATCCTCACCGGGATACTTACTCCCTCCGAGGGCGAGGTTGAAGTCGCTGGGGCCCCGCTTTTTCGCATGTCCGACGACGAGCTGGTGGATTTCCGGCGGCGCAACCTCGGCTTCATCTTCCAGCAGTTCAACCTTTTGCCTTCGCTGAACGCCGCCGAAAACGCCGCTATCCCGCTGGTCGCCGGCGGGATGTCGATGCGGTCGGCGATGCGGAAGTCTTCGGCGGTCCTGGCCCGGATCGGCATGGCCGATCATTTGGCCAAGCTGCCGGCCCATCTCTCGGGCGGCCAGCAGCAACGAGTGGCCATCGCCCGGGCCCTGGTCCACGAGCCGCGGATGATCGTCTGCGACGAGCCGACCTCGGCGCTCGACGCCCAGACCGGCCAAACGGTGATGGAAATTTTGCGCGACATCGCCCTCGAAGCCAGCCGGGCGGTGCTGGTCGTGACCCATGACAGCCGAATCTTCGATTTCGCCGACCGCATCGTCCACATGATGGACGGCCGGATCAGCAAGGAAGAGCGGAACGGAGGAGCCTATGAATCGAGAAAAGCTGTATAAGCTCGGCTTCCCGCTGCTCGCCGCCGGGATGCTGCTCTTCGCGCTGACCTTCGTCCTGGTCCGGCCCGAGCGCAAGCCCGAAGCGCCGGTGCTGGGGCCGGTCAACTCGGCCTTCGTCAATCGGGTGGCCGGCATCGGCCTGGTCGAGCCCCGCAGCGAGAACATCGCCATCGGAACCCAATTGCCCGGCGTCGTCTCCAAAGTTTCGGTGGCGGTCGGCCAGAAGGTGGCCGCCGGCGATTCGCTCTTCACCGTCGATAGCCGCGACGCCAAGGCCCAGCTCGCCCTGGCCCAGGCCCGGCTGGAGTCGGCACGGGTCGAGCGGGCCGACCTCAAGCACCAGCTCGGCATGTTCGAGCGGGTCTCGGACCGGCGGGCGATCAGCGAGGACGAGCTGAGTCGCCGGCGCTACGCCTCTCAATTGGCCAATGCCAAGGTCAAGGAGGCCGAAGCCCAGGTCGAGGTCTATCAAACCGAGCTTGACCGACTCGACGTCAAGGCGCCGATCGCCGGCACCGTCCTCAAAGTCGATGTCCGACCCGGCGAATACGTCAACGGCGGCAGCGCCGAGCGGCCTTACGTGGTCTTGGGCGACGTCGACGTGATGCACGTCCGGGTCGAAATCGACGAGACCGACATCCCGCGGGTCGATATCAAAGCCAAGGCCGTCGCCTCGCTGCGCGGCTATGGCGACAAAAAAGTCGCGCTGAATTTCGTCCGCAAAGAGCCCTTCATCTTGCCCAAGCGCTCCCTGACCAACGACGGCAACGAGCGGGTCGACACCCGGGTCCAGCAAATTCTCTACTCCTTCGACAACTCCAACCTGCAATCCTTCTCCGGCCAGCAGATGGACGTCTTCATCGAAACCGGCTCCTTGGTCTCGGGCTTCGGAGCCAAGCCATGAGGGCCCGGCGCCTCCTCGCCTTGGCTTTGGCGCTGACGACGCCGGCCTGCGCGGTCGGGCCGCGCTACGAGAAGCCGAAGGTGGCTTGGCCCCAAGGTTATTTGCAAAAGCAGGCTTTCGCCGTCGAGGACCGGGATCCGGACTATCGCATTTGGTGGAAGGCCTTCGGCGATCCGACTTTGGACTCGCTGGTCGAGCACGCCTTGCGGAATAACCGCGACCTCAAAATCGCCGCCGCTCGAGTCAAGGAAGCCCGGGCCGACTGGAAGGGGGCCAAAGCCGACCGCTGGCCCCGGGTCGATCTCTTCGCCAGCGCCGGCCGCTCCGACCGAGGCGTTTCGACCATCGGCGAGACGATCAACCTTTACGAGGGCGGCTTCGACGCCTCCTGGGAAGTCGACATCTTCGGCGGCAAGCGCCGCAAGTCCTGGGCCGCCAAGGCGCTGTTCGAGGCCAGCGCGGAGAGCCAGCGCCAAGTCCAGGTCAGCTTGATCGCCGAGCTGGTGCGCAATTACCTCGAAGCCCGTAAGCTCCAGCGCCAGATTCACTTCACCGAGGAGACGGCCAAGGCTTACCGGCAAACGCTCAGCCTGCTCGAGGTTCGGAACAAGGCGGGCTTAAGCAGCTATCTCGAAGTCTCGCAGCAGGAAACGGCCTATCAGACGAGCTTGGCCCAGATTCCGGGCCTGCGGGCCTTGCGTGACGCGGCCTTCAACCGGCTTTCGGCCTTGGCCGGCGAGAATCCCGGCTTCGCCGAAGCCCGCATGGGCGAGGGCGGGATTCCGCGGGCCGCCCCTCAATTCGTCCTGGCCACGCCGGCCCGGGCGGTGAGCCATCGGCCCGACATTCGGGCGGCCGAGAAGCGGCTGGAGGCTGCGACCAATTTGACCGGCGCGGCCATCGCCGAGCGCTATCCTAAGCTCGATTTGTCGGGTCTCTTCGGCGTCCAGCAGAACAGCTTCCTTGGCGCCGGGATTATCTGGTCGATCGCCTCCGGGCTCTTCATGCCGCTTTTCGACTTCGGCCGGATCAAGGCCCAGATCCAAGCAGCCGAGGCGAGGCAGGAGCAATCGCTTTACGAGTACGAGAAGGCGGTCTTGGAATCGCTGGAAGAGATCGAGACCGCGCTCTCGGCCTATCTCAACCAGGAGAATCGCTACGCGGCGCTGCTTAAGGCCCGGGACAGCGCCGAGCTGGCTTACCGGCTGGCCGAGGAGCGCTACCGCAAGGGCATCGCTTCTTTCCTCGACATCTTGGTCAGCGAGCGGGCTTATTTCCAGGCCGAGTTTGACAAGCTCGAGTCCGAGGCCGGCAGCGGCCAGCGGCTGGTGGCCCTGATGAAGGCCTTGGGTGGAGGCGGGGAAGGGGAGCCGAACTCCGCCGCCTTAAAAACATACTAGGTAGAAAAGATCAAAATAGGATACTTTCTACTTAGTATGAAAAGCCAGGTCTCTTGGCCCCAATGGATGGAAAGGATCAGCCGGCTCGGCCCCGACCAAGGCGGCGTGTTTTCCTACGCCGATCTCTTCAATTTGCTGGCTGCTGGCTCCGAGCTTCAGAACAAGCGCATCATCCGGCGGTTGGTTCGCGAAAAGGCCCTGCGCAAGGTGCAACGCGGATTCTATACCGCCGGCCAGGTCGACCTCTGGCTCCTGGCCGCCCGCCTCAAGCCCGGCGCCTACATCTCGATGGATTCGGTCTTGGCGAAGAACGGCTTGGTCGGAACGGTGCCGGCGCGCTCGGTCTCGGCGGTGCGGCCGGGTCGGCTCGGCACCAGCGTAGAGACCGCCGAAGGGAGCCTGCGCTACTTCGGCATCCAATTCAGCCTGGCCTTCGGATTCGTGCCACGCTCCGATGGGGTAGCGGTGGCCGACAACGAGAAGGCCTTTCTCGATCTGCTCTATTACTACCAAAAAGGCGCGCGCTTCGTCTTCGACCCGCGCTGCGAGATCAACGTCCGCAAGCTCGACGGCCAGCGCCTGCAGGACTATCTCAAGTTTTACCGCAATCCGAAATTCTTGAAATTCGTGGAGGGAGTGTTGCGATGAGATCGCCGGAAATGCTTTTGGCCAAGGTCATGAACCATCTCGCCGACCGGATGAAGGACAAGCTGGTGCTGAAAGGCGGGATGCTGCTCCGCCTCCACAACAGCCCCCGCTCGACCCAAGACGTCGACTACGTCTGGATCACCAAGGATTCCAAAAAGGGTTTGGCCCGGGAGATCGAGAAAGTCCTGACCAATATGGAAGGAATTGAAATCGAGTCGACCGACGTGAATCCACGGGGCGTCTTCGTCGACTTGGTGGATTCGGTCAGCGGAGAGCGGGCCCTGCTCGAGATGGAGGTCTCGACGTCGACCCAGCTCCCGGCCGAGCCGATGTCGACCGGCCCGCTCGGCGCCCGCTTCGCCTTGGGCGCCCGGATCATCGCGACGATGGCCCTGCCCGAGGCCTTTGCCCACAAAATCGTCGCCACCTTGGAGCGCGACGTGGCCCGCGATCTCTACGACTTAAGCCAGATGCAGGCGCTGAGCTCCTGGGACGAGGTCACTTTGAACGACCGGCTAGGCGAAGTCTCGATCAACCGGGCCAAGCCCAAGGCCCTCACGCCTCGGCAGGCCGCCGAGCTTCTCTCCAAAAAATTGGGGAGCCTCGATCAGAAGAGGGTGGAACAGGAGCTCCATCCCTTGTTGCCGGCCGAGTATCGGGCCGGAGTGCTCAGCCTGATCCGGGCCGGAGTGACCCGGATCATCGACAAGCTCTCGAGCGGCGGATAATCGTTCCATTTAGCATCAAATTTCAGCTTCGTCCGATTAGTGAAAGCTCCTACCTCGAAATCTCCTAAGGGCACAAAAATGGGATTATTCCTTCCGATTCTTCTTTTTGCGGGCGCGGCGGCCATCTCGGTCTTGGCCGAGGGCTGCGGCGGCTCGGGCCATTCTCCGGCCTCGGCTCCGCCGATGCCCCAAGGTTTCCCCAAAACTTTCCTGGATTACGGCGATGGGCCGGAGCCCCGCGCCAATGGCTACCATTATCTCCTCCAGAACCTCGAATCCCAGGCCCTGAGCTCGCCGACTCGGCGGCTCGACCTCCAGGCCTTGCTGAGGAACAGCGGAGCCGGCGCGAGCTGGCTTCAGGTTTTTCAGGACCCTCGCCAAGTCGGGAAAGCGAAGGAATTCATCCGCCACTTGGCGACCCACGATCAAAGCAAGGACGATGTCTCGCTCTTCGACGTCTATTTCGAGACCAAGCACCTGGGCGAGGAGTGGAAGGAAGAATGGCGGGATAAAATCCTGGGCTGGGATTTCCGGCTTTCCCAACCCGAAAGGATCCGGGTATTGGGCCAGCCGCTGCTCGGCGGCGGAATCGATCCCAAGCCGGCGCGGGAGCTGCTCGACTCCCTGGCCTTCTACATCGGCCTGATGAATCCGGCGACTCAGCCTGCCAGCCGCTTGACTCCGCTCGTGGATTTCTATTTGAAACAGAGCGAGCCGCCGATCTTCGCCCGATATTTGAACATGACTTACTCGGGCTTTTTGCAATTGGGGCCGATTCAGCAGAGCGAGGCTTTCGAGAAAGCGGTGAAGGCCAAGTTCCCCGACGCGGCCACGGCCGCTTCTCTTTTCTCTTACCTTAGCCCCGAGGAGGCCCAACGCTTCATTAAGGAGTGTTTGCGCCAAGATCCCAAGGCCAGCTTGGATCTTTTTGAAAAAGTGCCCAGCCCGATCGGGGCGGCCTTGAACAAGGTCTTCGATGAGTCCGATTATTTCCCCAACCTGGCCCAAGGCACGCCTTACGCGAAGCGCCAGCAGCAGATCGACGCCTTTCTGCCCCAGCCCGACAAGACCTGGATTCGAGGCCAAGTGACCTTGAAGAAGTATTTTTGGCCCGGCGACACCGAAGTTTTCTCGCTCGAGGCCAAGAAGCCCGGTCCGACCACGCTGGTGTTTTCGCCTCATTTCGACGAGCCCAACCCGCGCAAGGTCTTCCATTGGTTGAAGGATCTGCCGTTGCAGAGCGGGCGGATCCTGTTCCTGCCCGAGGCCAACCGGGCGATGGCGGCCGCCGGCCACACCACCCGCCTGATGAACAACGAGTTCAACAAGGCTTTCCAGGGCGACCGGATCGACCAAATCATCGTCCGCCGCACCGAATGGCTGCTGGGGCTATGCGATGGGATGATCGGTCTTCACGATTGGACCGAGCATTCGCCTTTCTTCATCTCCGATGTGGTGATCGATGCCGATGGCGTGGCCGATCCCAGCCTAGGGCCGGTGGCCTCGCTTTGGCTGCCGGCCCAGGTGCGGAAGATCCAGCGGCTGTCGCATCCCACGACCTTGGAGAAGGAGATGGGTCCGAGCGAGCAGCCGGCGGCGGTGGCCGCGGCTTTCAAGAACGGCCTCCAAGTGCCCTGGCAGATCGCGGATTATGCCGCGACCCGCTTGGCCAAGCTGAGCGGCGGCAGCTTCGAATTCAGCGCTTCGCCCCTGGCCCGGCGGGATTCGCGCCGGATCGACAATGCCACGGCCTACATGAATTTTTTTCTGAGGAAGCCGGCGATGACTTTCGAGGGAACCCGGGAAGAGGAGCACGGGCAGCTCGAGGCCCAGGCGGTTTATGCGCTGCTTCTGGGCTTCGGCCACAAGATCGATCCGGCTTTCGAGAAAAAATTGAAGGACCCCAACCCGACCGTCGAGCCCGATATTTACGTCGGCTTGCCGCCGGTCCCGCCGCCGGCGCCATCGCCGGCGCCTTGACGCCTTTTGAAGCGACCTCGGCGCGAGCGGCGCCGTTTCTTCCCCGGTTTTTTCGCTCCGCTGGGCATGGGCCCCAATTTGACATGGCCGCGGTGGCCTTGAGGCTTGGGAGCCGCCGGTGGCGTCGGTGCCGGGGCTTGCCGGCGGCGGGGCGGCGGCAGCTCCGGCAATTGCGAAATGGTCAGGCTTTTTTTGATCAGCCGCTCGATGAGGTGGATCTCTTTTTTCTGCTCGGGCGTGGCGAAGGAAATGGCCCGACCCTTGTTTCCGGCCCGGCCGGTGCGGCCGATGCGATGGACGTAATCTTCGGATTGATCGGGCAAGTCGAAATTCACCACCAATTCGATGTTGCTCACGTCGATGCCCCGGGCCGCGATGTCGGTCGCGACCAAGACCCGGTATTTGCCGGAGCGAAAGCCGGCCAGGGCTTCGCGCCGTTGGCTTTGCGAGCGGTTGGCGTGGATTTCGGCGGCGTGGTGGCCCATCATGTTGACCACCTTGGCGATCTTCTTCGCGCCGTGCTTGGTGCGCGAGAAGACCAGCACCGTGCCGTGATATTCTTGCAGCAGCTTCTCGAGCAGCGACAGTTTCGACTCCTGGCGGATGATGAAGATCTCCTGCTCGATGTCGGCCGAGGTCGTCCCGGCCGGGGCCACTTCGAGGCGCACCGGCATCGCCATATAGGTGGTCGCCAGCTTGACGATGGAGTTCGGCATGGTGGCCGAGAAGAGCAGGGTCTGGCGCTCCTTGGGGACCGTTTTCATGATCCGGTTGAGCTGGGGCGCGAAACCCATGTCGAGCATCCGGTCGGCTTCGTCGAGGACCAGGATTTTCACGTCGTCGAGGCGGAGCCGCCGCTCTTCGAGGTGATCGATCAGACGGCCGGGAGTGGCGATGAGGATCCGAGGCTGTTTGCGCAGGTCCTGGGCCTGGCGGTGGATCGATTCGCCGCCGATCAAGACCGTGGTTTTCAGGTGAAAGGCTTGGCCGATGCGGAGGAAGGTTTCCTCGGCCTGCAGGGCCAGCTCCCGGGTCGGCAATAAGATCAGGGCCCGGCCCGGCAAGTGGTCCAGCCGCTGAACCACCGGGATTCCGAAGGCCAAGGTCTTGCCGGTCCCGGTCTGGGCGATGCCCATGATGTCCTTGCCCTCCAGGCCCACCGGGATGCATTTATGCTGGATCGGCGTGGGAGCGACGATCTTCATCTTATGCAGGGCGCTCAAGATTCGCGAGGAGATGCCCAGGTTTTGAAATTCGGTGTTCAAGGGGAGGGCGGTGTAGCAGAATCCACGATTAATACAAGGTGCAAATCGTGAAGCGCTTAAATCCATCCGATCTCCGGCAAATCAGCCGCCAGACTCTCGACCACTATGAAAGGCGGGCCGAGGAATTTTGGGAGGGCACCAAGGGCCATGACGTCCGGCAAAACTATCAGGCTCTGCTGGCGGAGCTTCCCCAGGACCGGCCGCTCGACCTCCTCGACTTCGGCTGCGGTCCGGGCCGGGACCTGGCTTACTTCAAGAGCCTCGGTCACCGGGCGGTCGGCTTGGAGGGTTGCGCCAATTTTTGCCGGATGGCCCGGGAATATTCGGGTTGCGAGGTTTGGCAGCAAGACTTCTTGAGCTTGGAGCTTCCGGCCGGCGGTTTCGACGGCATCTTCGCCAATGCCTCGCTTTTTCACGTGCCTTCGCAGGAGCTGTCGCGGGTCTTGAAGGATTTGTGGTCGGCTCTGCGGCCGGGCGGTATCCTCTTCGCTTCCAACCCCCGAGGCAGCTTCGAGGGCTGGGACGGCCAGCGCTACGGCAACTTCATGGAGTTCGAGGAGTTCAAGCCCCACCTTGAAGCCGCCGGCTTCGAGGTGTTGCATCATTATTACCGCCCGGCCGGAAAGCGGCGCAGCGAGCAGCCCTGGCTGGCAGTGGTGAGCCGAAAACATGGCGGATCGTGACCAACAAGTGTGGAGCTGGGACTCTTTTCTTTCGGCCGAGGAAGCCGGCGATTGGCTGACTCGGATCGAGGCTTATCGCTCGAAGCATGAGCTGACCGAGATTCACCGGCCGATGCGCGGCCGCTCGCTGCGCTACTTCGTCATCGACGGCGAGGCGATCGACGCGGCCTTTCCGGAGCTGGCGATGCTCTATCGGCGAATCCAGGCGATCGCCGAAGAGAGCAGCGGGCTCCGCCTCGAGCCCATGCGCCAGCGCAAGGTCGCGATCAATATCAACATCACCCGGCCGGGCGGCGAATACCGCTGGCACTACGACCGCAATGCCTTGACCGCCATCCTCTATCTCAACGCCGTCGCCGGCGGGGTCACCGAGATGCATCCGGGCCACCGCTTCCTGCTCCGGGGCCGAAGCCACACGGCTTGGCAGAAAGCCTTGGATCGTTTGTGGATGAGCCCGGTCGGGCGTCGCTTCAGCTCCAAGCTCCACGTCGCCCCGGCGCCGGGCCGGCTTTTGTTGATGCGGGGCGACCGCTGTCTCCACAGCGTCAGTCCGGTCGAGGGCGCCGAGGAGCGGGTCAATTTCATTTTTTCCTACGACCAGGTCGGAGCGCGGCACCCTCAAGAAGAGGGCTTGAACGACTACCTTTATAGCTCCAAAAAGCTGAACGGGGCCGATCCCAATTACAGCCATCGAATAAGGACTTGAATTTCAATGAGAATTACCATTGTATGCCTCGGCCATGGCAAAAGCTCAGACCATTACCTCCGCCAGCAGCGCGGAATATTTCTCCAAGAATCTCCAGCAAGTAGGTTTTTCGTCCTACACCAAGGCGATCCTGACCACGATCAAGGAGGCGGTCGATAATTCGCTCGACGCCTGCGAGGATGCCGGCATCCTGCCCGAGGTTTCGGTCCTGATCGAGAAGGTCGGCGAAGGCACCGGCAAGGGCGCCGACGCGATTCGGGTCCGGGTCGAGGATAACGGCCCCGGCCTCGAGGTCGAGGACGTCGTCAAGGTTTTCGGCGAGTACTTGGCCAGCTCCAAGTTCGGCCGCGGCCGCTGCAGCCGGGGTCAGCAGGGCATCGGCATCTCGGCCGTCACCACCTGGGCCCAGCTCACCAACGCCCGCGGCGCGACCATCGTCACCAAGACCGCCAAGATGCGCAAGGCCGTCCAGTGCGTGGTCGAAGTCGACATCAAGCACAACAAGGGCACGATGAAGTCCAAGGAGACGGTGGAGTGGGGCAAGGACCACGGCGTCGCCTGCGAGTTCGTCATCGATGCCCGGGTTCAGCTCAACGGCGAAGGCGGAATCCTGGCCTATCTCAACGGCACGACCTTGGTGAATCCCCACCTGACCTTGCGCTACAAGGTGATGGATCAGGATGAGGTCGTCGTTCCGCGGGTCACCGATGAAATCCCGCAAATTCCCGACGCCACCGATCCCCATCCCCATACGATGAAGCTGGGGGAGTTCATCGCCCACTCCCATCTCTTCGGCCGGGTTTCGATCGGAGCTTGGCTCAAGAAGGGATTTTCCCGGGTTTCCGACGGCGTGCTCAAGGATCTGAAAAAAGAGGGGCTCCCTCAGTCCTTGCTCGACTTGAGCGTCGACAAGGCCAGCGAGGAGCAATTCAAGCGGGTCTTCGCGGCGATCCAGAAAGCCAAGCTGATGGCGCCTTCCACCAGCAGCGTTCTCAGCATCGGCGAGCCCGGATTGGCCAAGAGCATTCAGCGGGTCGGCGAGGTCGACTTCTTCTCGGTCGTGTCGCGCAAGCCGGCGATCTGCGATTTCAAGCCGGTCTTGGTCGAAACCGCGATCGCCCGGCTTTTGAACAAGCCGGGCGGCGAGGAGGATCAGGTCACCTTGCTGCGTTTCGCCAACCGGGTCCCGCTGCAATTCGACAAATCGGCCTGCGCCATGACCCAGGCCGCCGAGTCGGTCAATTGGCGGGCTTACGGGCTCAACCAGCCCAAGGGCAGCCTGCCGTCGGGTCCCTACATCATTGCGGTCAGCGTGGTTTCGCCCTTCATCAAGTTCAAGAACGCCTCCAAAGAGACGGTCGATGCCAGCGACGAGTTGGTCGAGGAAATCCGGCGCACCCTGATCCAAGCCGGCCAGCGCCTCTCCAAGCATATCCGGCGCGAGACCAAGGAGGCCGATCTCGAGAAGAAGCGCCAGCACATCGAGATGTTCGCGCCGATCTTGGTCGACGGCGCCTGCCGCATCACCAAGTCGCCGAAGGAGCGCCGGGCCAAGGCCCTCGAAGGACTGGCCAAGATCCTGGGCCGCGACGCCGCGCTGGCCGAGAAAGAATTGGCGGTCGCCATCGAGCATGCCGAGGAAGCGGTGATGAAGATGGAGCAGACCGTCGGGATCATTCCGGGCGCGGCCTCGGCCCAAGCCGATTCGCGGGAGGTCGATGAGCCGAGCGAGATCCTGACGCCGTCCGCCGCCCCGAAGAAGAAACCGGCCAAGAAGCCGGCGGCCAAAAAAGCGACCAAGGAGAGGAAGAAGTAATGGCAACCGATATCGACGTCAAAAAGCTCTCGGTCGAGATGTGCGAGAAGCTGCTCCGGGATTTGGAAAAGGCCCGCCGGCCGGTCCTCGAGGCCACCAAGTGCTCGCTCGACAACTCCAATTACAATCCCAAGGTCGGCTATCTGACGCCCGGCGAGAAGAAGGTGGCGACCGAGCTGAACGTCAGCTCGGTTCAGAAGATGTCGCGGGCCGTCTTCATGCTCGAGCTCATTCTGCGCAACCTCGACGTCGGCGCCACCAACACCAAGCGCGAGCTCTACTATATCTCCAAGGGCGAGATTAAGCACGACCCGGCGCTGAAGCCGCTGGATTTCGCCGATCAGGACGAGAGCGACGCCATCATCGACTTCATCTGCGAGATGATGGAGTGCTACCGCGAGGACCTGAACTGCTTCGCCAACGACCGCGGCGGCCAGACTTACAGCCAGCAATTGGTGGTGGTCGAGACCCTGCCCGACGGCGGCAAGGCGACGATCGACCTCTCGACCCTCGGCACTTCGCCCTTTCAGCCCAAGAACCGGCCCCAAAGCCTCAAGCTCAAGGCCAAGAAGAAGATCGATTTCTGCCTCATCGTCGAGTCGGAAGGCACCGCCAATACCTTGGTCAACAGCGGTTTCACCAAGCGTCACCCGGTCATCTTGCTCGGCGCCCAGGGCGTGCCCTCCAATGCCGTCCGCGGCTGGACCAAGCTGATCCAGGATGAGCTGAGGATTCCTTGCTACTTCTTCGGCGATTTGGACGCCTACACCATGCAGAACATCTTCCGGACCCTGAAGGCCGGGTCGGCGGCCAGCTTGATCCGCAATTCCGACTTCAGCGCGCCGGAGGTGAAGTTCCTCGGCGTCCTGCCCGAGGATATCCGCAAATACGACCTGCCGGACTATGGCGTGAAGGAGAACGACGCCGCCGAATCCCGGGCCTTGAAGAAGGCCCGCGACGCCCTGCAAAACGATCCCTTCTTCAAGGACAAGCGCAACAAGGGCGTGGCCGATATCCTGCGCTGGCTGATCCAGCACAAGCGGCGCTGCGAGCAACAGGCGCTCTTCTCGGTCAATCCCCGCGACCCGCTGATGCCGGAGAAGATCATCCTCGAGAAGATCAAGAAGGCCAATTACGTCTAAAAAAACGGCCAAAAGAGGCCGGGGATTCCCCCATCCTAAAACCGGGCCTTCACCCATTGTCCTCGCGTCGCGGCGGTGACAGTCTCCGTTCGAAACGAAATGAACTCGAACAGGAGACCAATATGAAAAAGACGATCTATCCTTTTCTGATCGCCGCGCTGGCTCTTTCAACAGCGGCTCTCGCCGCGGGCGAGGCCGGGAAGGCCGGCGAAACGAAGGCCCCGATGAGCGTCCAAGAGGCGACCGACGCCTGCAAGAACAAGGGCAAGACCGGGGCCGAGCTCCAGGCTTGCATCGACAAGAAGACCGCCCAGGCCCCGCAAGGCAGCGGCGATCTGCCGGCTTCGGCCCCCGCTCCGAAGGGCGGCGGGTACTAAGCCCATTTGGGTTTCGCTAGGAGGCCCGGGGTTTATTCCCCGGGCCTTGATTTTTTCCGAGGAAGCCCCATCTGGCTCTTCCACCTCAAAAAGGAGGCTGCCTTGAGCCAGAAAAATCTCCTCCAAATCCGCAAAAGCCCCGCCGGCCATTGGGTTGGCGACGGTTTTCCCGTGCGATCGATGTTTTCCTACAACGACGGTGATCCGGCGATCAGCCCTTTTCTGCTCTTGGACTACGCCGGGCCGGCCGAATTTCCGCCGACCGAGGAGCGACGCGGCGTCGGCGAGCATCCGCATCGCGGCTTCGAGACCGTCACCATCGTTTACCAGGGCGAAGTCGAGCATCGCGACTCCACCGGGACTCGCGGCAAAATCGGACCCGGCGACGTCCAATGGATGACCGCCGCCTCCGGCATCGTTCACGAGGAGATGCACGGGCGGGATTTTGCCCGAAACGGCGGAACGCTCGAGATGGTCCAGCTTTGGGTTAATCTCCCGAGCGAATTCAAGAAGAGCCCGCCCCGGTATCAAGATCTCCGCGCCGCTCAAATTCCGGCGGTCGCCCTGCCGGGCGGAGCCGGAACCTTGCGGGTCATTGCCGGCGATTTCCAAGGCCATCGAGGGCCGGCCCGGACCTTCACGCCGGTCAGCCTCTGGGACCTCCAGTTGGAGGCCGGAAAGTCGGTCGAGCTGAAACTGCCGGAAGGCCACTCGGCTTTCCTGCTGGTTCGGAGCGGCAAGGTCGAGCTGAACCGCGGGGAAGACGCCGGAGCCGCCATGCTGGCTTACTTCGATCGGCGAGGCGAGACCCTCTCGCTCTCGGCCAAGGAAGAGAGCCGGGTCTTGTTGATGAGCGGCGAGCCGATCGACGAGCCGCTGGTCGGCTACGGTCCCTTCGTCATGAATCGGGAGGAAGAAATCGATCAAGCGATCGAGGACTACCGCCGAGGCAAGATGGGCCACCTCGGGCCGCCGGCTTAAGGATGAACGCTGTAGACGGCGGGATTCCCGCCGGGCAATTCGCCGCCGGCACCCATCGTCAGGGTGCCGGTGAGCAGCCCGGGCTGGGCTTGGCCGAGGAACTCGACGCTGACGTCGGGGAAGCCGGCCACGGTGCCGCTGCCCGAGGCGCTGAAAGACCCGTCAGCTTGAATGGCGCCGCCGACCGTCACCCAAGGCGGATCGCCGAAGAACGATATCCGGTTGCCCTCGATGCTGTACTCGACCAAGGGCGGAAATTCGCCGATGAACTCGGAGTGGCCGTCGGGGTCGGAGCTGACTTCGGTGAGGATCTCGAAAATTCCGCCGTCGCCCAATCCGGCCGGGCCGCCGCATTCGAACTCCTCGATTTGAGGGTCGCTGATCAGGGCTTTAAAGCCGACATGGGCGAAGGTGTCGAAGTCGATGATCGTGACGGGAGCGGCGGCCGACAAGTCCTCGGCTTGCTGGAAGCGGGGGATGATCGCGATGCTCTGAGCGCTGAGCTCCTGGTAGAAATATTCCTGCTCCGGCGGCATCAGGTCTTGGATCAGGACCAGGACTTGGGCGGCGTTGAGCCCCAGCAGGATCGGGAGCCGCGGCGGGTCGGCGTCGAGCGAGGCTTGCAAGACCGGATCGACCGTGAAGGAAATTCCCGACAAGGCCGAGATGTCCTGGAAGACCGAGTTGAGGCTCTTGCCGGCCGGCACGTCGTAAGGCTGCCCCCTCCAATCGGAGCCCGTCGAGGAACCGCCACCGCCGCAGGCCGAGAAGGCGAGGGCGGCGAAGACCATCAGCCAGGTTTTCAGGGCTGCTTTCATTAGGGTCTCCCCGGTTGGATTTCGGTCCCATTCGCCGCGAACAGGTCCTTATAGGCGTCGTACTCGGCGTTGGTGATGCCGTTGTCGGCCGCGATCTTTTTGGCCGTTTTTTGGTCCTTCATCCGCAGCAAGGTTTTCATCAATTCGCGCCGGGCCTCTTCGTCGGCGTCGGGGTTGCCGACATGCTCGAAGAGGATCGTCGCCACGTGATAAAGCATGACCCGCTCGAAGTCCCCGCCTTGGCCTCGCCCCATCAAGTTTTCGCGGGTGCCGCCGTTGGGGTCGTACTCGTCCTCCAAACCCATTTTATGGCCGATCTCGTGGGCCACCGAGCGGGAGGTGTTCTCGAGCCAAAGATTTTCGGAGTCGGCGTTCTTGCCGGTCTCGGGCGGCGGCTTTCCGAGATGGACCATGAAGCGCTTCTTTTCGGGGTCCTTCGGCGTGTCGCAGTCCTCGATGACGCTGAAATTGAAGACGAAGCGGACGGTCTTGCGAGGCTCGCCGCGGCGAACCCGGAGGCGCCGCGGACAGGCGTTCCAAATGCGGGCGACCTCTTCTTGATGGGCCTCGATGAAATTCTGGAGGTCTTCGGGAGTCGGGCCTTCTTTTTCGGGAGTGTCGGGATCGTCTTTGGGCTTGGGGCAAAGCTCGACGTTCGTCGTGATGACGATTTCCTCGGCGCCGCTATCGTCGACCGTAATGCTCCGCGCCCAAAGCTGGGGAGCGGCGAAAAACAGCGACCAGGCAAGAAGGAGGGCGGGCAAGCGAAATTTCATGGATCGCCGTTTTTAACACGGTGAGGAAAAGGCGTCGAAGAAAAAAGGGGCGGGGATGGGTCATCCTGCTTCGGAGGCCGGGGGAAGCGCTTCGCCCCGCGGTTCGGCACTCAGGCTCCGGGTCAGCAGGTCGCGGAAGCTTTCCCAAATCTGGCGCTTCTCTTGGGGCGTGGGTCGAGTCGTGGCGTAGGTGACGATGCCGATGTCGAAGGTCACCACGAACTTCGCCAGGCCGGCCAGATCCCGGTCGGCCGGAATCTCGCCCCGGCCTTGGGCGGCTTCGAAGTTTCGGAGGATCAGGGCTTCGGTCTGGGCGATGTGATTTTGGACCCGCCGGCGGATCTTGGCGTCGAGCACCTCTTGCTGAGTGAGGGCGTTGGTCATGAAGCAGCCGTAGGGGAATTCAGTCTCGATCACCAGCTGGACCTCGTCCAGCACGTTCTGCAGGCCGAGCGGCTCCCGGTTCAGGATCGCGCCCAAGTGCTGGAGGCCGAGCAGGTAGTGTTCCACCGCCGCCTCGTAGAGCCCTTCCTTCCCGCCGAATTCCTTGTAAAGGCTGAAGCGGTTGAGCCCGGTGACGGCGACCAACTCCTGCAGGTGAGCTCCCTCGAAGCCCTTGCGCCAGAACAGGTGCATGGCTTTTTCCAGCACTTCGGTCCGGTCATAGCCCTTGTGTCTTCCCATTTTCGTCCTTCCTCTTCTTCTTTTTCGCCCAGTCGGACTTCTTTTTCAATATTTTTCACCTATCGTTCTGAAAAATCTTGACGGAAGCTGAAAAATCCTCCATAACCCTATTTAGCACCTATCGTTCTGAAATTAATCAGAATGATATCATGTATTTAAAAGGGGGACGCCATGCGCCGCTATTCTTATCAAGATTGTTTAGAGACTTCCTATCGGGTGAACTGGCGAATCGACGACGTTTTAGGGGCGGAAACCTTCGATTTCGCCCGCCCTTGGCTGCCGCCTTCGCTGTCGGCCGCCGGCCGCATTTCCTGCCTCAACGAGGAGGAGAAGCGCAAGCTGACCCATGTGGAGATGGGAGCCTACGCCCATCTCTTCGGCTTCGTGGAAGAATTCATCGCTCCCCAGATGACGAGCCTGGCCCAAGCCCAAGAGCAGGCCGATCGCGGCGCTTTCGAGGCCCTGGCCAATTTCGTCGCCGAAGAGGTGAAGCACATGCACCTGTTCCGCCGGATCCGGGACCGCGTCGACGCCCAGCTCGGCTTTCGGCTTCGCCTTCTCGATGGCGAGCAGCAGGTCGCGGACTACGTCCTGGGCAAGAACACCGGCGCGGTGTTGTTGCTCACGTCCTGCATCGAGTGGTTCACCCAACTGCACTATCTGGCGGCGATCCGCGAGGCCGCCGGTCTCGATCCGCTGACCAAGAAGATTTTCCGGGCCCATTGGCTGGAGGAGTCCCAGCACGCCAAGCTCGATCATTTGGAGACGCTGCGCGCCTTCGCGACGATGGGCGAGGGCGAGCGGGATCGGGCGGTGTCCGATCTCATCGAGCTGGTCGGCGCGGTCGACGGTCTGCTGCAAAAGCAAAGCGGATACGATCTCGAGAACCTTTCCCGCTACCTGGGGCGCGATTTCAAGCCGGCGGAGCGGGACGAGATCGGGCGCGAAGTGCTGGCGGTGAAGCGCTGGGTCTTCATCCTAAGCGGCGTCACCCATCCCAATTTCAACGAGCTGTTCTTGCAGGTCACCACCTCCCACCAACGCGAGCGGGTGGCCCTGGCCTTGGCCAGCTAAATTTCAACCGAAATTCCAAAAGGAGAAAATCATGAAAACCAACGTTGAAAGAAAAGCCGAAACCCAAACCGTCAACGGCATTGATGTCGAGGCCCTGGGTCAAGCCGCCGAGGAAATCGCGACGGACCCGATCAAGGGCCAGACCCGATGGCAGGTGCGCACCTCCTGGCTCGGCGGGACTCGCAGCGAGACCCGGGTCGAGGGCTATGAGATCGGGGGCCAGCGGGTGAAGAAGGATTTTCGGATCCAAACCGACGAGCCGCTGGAGCTCTTCGGCACCAACCAAGCGCCCAATCCCCAAGAGCTCCTGATGGCCGCGCTCAATGCCTGCATGACGGTGGGCTATGCCGCCCTCTGCGCCTTGGAGGGCATCGAGCTGGAGGAGCTGAGCATCGAATCCCAGGGCGATCTCGACCTCCGGGGCTTCTTCGCCCTCGATCCCTCGATCAAGCCGGGCTACGAGGAGATCGGGTATCGGATCCGGGTCAAGGGCAAGGGGACGCCGGAGCAGTTCCAAAAGATCCACGAGCGGGTCCAGGCCACCTCGCCCAACTATTTCAACATTTCCCAGCCGGTTCGCCTCAAGGGCGACCTAGTCATCGCTTAAACGCCGATAGCCGCGCGCCCCCGGGGGGCGCGCGGTTTTTTGGATAGGTCCACCCCTTGGGGCCGTGCTAGAACCGAGGCCTGGAAAGGGGGGATTATGACTCCAACCGAAATGCAAGCGCAGGTCGAGCAGGGACTTTACGCCGGGCTCGGATTCGGCACCCTCGTGGCCTTCTTGATCGCCTGGATCTGCATCGCTTTTTGCTTGGCCAAGATCGGCGAGAAGCTGGGCGTCTCCTTCGGCAAGGGCTTCGTGATGTCGCTGCTCCCGATCGTCAACTTGGTCTTCCTCCTGCAGCTGGCCAAGAAGCCGATGTGGTGGCTGATCCTTTTCCTCATCCCGATCGTCAACCTGGTGATCCTGGCTCTTTCCTGGGCGGGGATCGCCGAGCGCCGCGGCCGGCCCAACTGGTGGGGCCTGCTCATGCTGGTGCCGGTCGTGAACTTCGTCATCCTGCTGATGCTGGCCTTCGGCGAGCAGGGTCCGGCGGCGCCGGCGCCGGCTTGATCTGAGCTCGGCGAAGGGATATACCAGCGCCGGTGGAAACCGCCCTAGCCATCAGCCGGCCGGTCGCGTCGGTGCCTTTCGAGAAGCTCCTCTCGATGGCCTTGACCGCCTTGGCCCTCTTTCTGCTGAGCCCGCTGGAAATCCAAGAGGCCATCATCGTCTTCGGCCAAGGGCATTTCCTCGCCTGCTATTACTATCAATATAAGTACGGCCAGATCACCAAGGCCTACCTGATCAAGTACCTCCTCGCGATGGCGCTGATCTTCGGCGGCTACATCCTCTATCCCAACCTTTATCTCTTGGTGACGGCGGCCTCGGTTTACTTCGTGGTCCATCTTTCGGCCGACGAGCGCTTTCTTTGGAAGGATAAGCCCAACTTCCAACGAGGGCTGGCCCTTTTTCCCTTCGTGGCGCTTTACAGCGGCATGATCGTCGACAGCATCTTCGTCGGCACTTATCGCTTCGTCACCGGCATCCTGCCGCCGCAAACTTTCCAAGTGCCGCTGCTCGGGGCCTGGATCACTCCCTATTGCCTGGTCGCCGCCGGCCTCGGTCTGGTCGCCTACCTGGCCTACATCCGGCTGCGGCCCTCGCGGATGGAGGCTCACGACGTCTACTTCTTATTGGCCGCCGCCGTTCTCGCCGTGCTCTACGCGATCGGCCGGGTGCCGAACCACTTCTACCTGATGGGCGCGGTGATCCTCTTTCACTACTCCAGCTGGTATTTGCATTATTACTTTCGGTGGAAGGACGATAAGCCCCGGCGCAATCGCTACCTGCTCGACATGCTGGTGATCAATGCCATCGTTTTCGGCCTTTACGCCTTTTACCGCTTCATGCCGGCGGCCTTGAGCGTCGAGTACGTGCCGAGGCAGATCTTCCCCTTCAAGGACCTCGCCCAAGGCAATGCCTTGGCCTACCTCTTCTCACCGGGTTATTTCTACCTCTGGACCTTCATGCATTACGTCACGACGCTGCGGATTTCCGACCTCGGATACTTCCGGCGGTCGCCAGCCCGAGGGTAATCAAGCCGATCCAGAGCCCATCGCCGAATCGGACATAGACCGACAGCTCTTTCTCCAGCGGGATTTCGGCCAGCAGGATGCCGGCGATGAACTTGGGGATCTCGGCCCGGATCCGGCCGCTGGGGTCGATCGCCGCGGTGTAGCCGGTGTTGGTGCCCCGGACCAGGGCTCGGCGGTTTTCGACCGCCCGGAAAATCGAAAAGTGGAGGTGCTGATCGAGCTGGGAGACGTCGCCGTACCAGGCGTCGTTGGTGATGTTGACCAGGAAGGCGGCGCCCATCCGGGTATAGTGGCGCGCGATCTCGGGGAAAAGGTCCTCGTAGCAGATCACGACGCCGTAAGGGTGGCCGTCGACCTTCAGCAGCTCCTTGGGCTCGATGACTCGGAAATCGCCCATCTTGGCGGCCACCGGCTTCACGAACCAAAGCAGCTTTTTGAGGGGGACGTACTCGCCCAGCGGGACCAAATGCTGCTTGTGCATCCGGCCGGCGAATTGGCCGCCGGGATCGACTTGGAGGGCGCTGTTATAGAGCACCGGCTTCAAGAGGCCGATCGGCTGTTCGATCGAGAGGATGCCGAGCAAGATCGGCACCGAGAAGGAGCTCAGCGGGGCGAATTGGGTCAGACCCATCGGCAGGGCGGTCGGCAGGGCCGATTCCGGCCAGATCACGAACTGGGCCCCTTGCTCGGTCGCTTGCCGGGTCATCTGGAGCAAAAGTTTTTGGATATAGTCGTTCAGGTCCTTCTTCCATTTGAGCCGCTGGCCGATGTTGGGTTGGAGGAGGCCGACGGCCAGCTTGGGGCTTCCGGCGGTCCGCGCCTCGACTTGGCGCAGGCGGAGGGAGCCATAAGCCGCGAAAGCCACCGGCAGCACTAGGGCCGCGGCCAGTGAGACTTTGGGGAAAGGGCGCTGCCGTCGCCAGGCCTGGAGAGCCTCGGTGAGGGCCGCGTTCACCGCCACCAGGACGAAGCTGAGGCCGTAGACTCCGAAGAGGTCGGCTGATTGGAGCAGGTGGATCGAGGTGGCTTGGCTGTAGCCGAGATTGGCCCAAGGGTAGCCGCCGAAGGGCCAATAGTTCCGGACCCACTCGTAGAGCGCCCAAAGTCCGGCCATGGTCAGGACCCAAGGCAGGCGAAAGCGCCGAATCAGGAATAGGGTCAGCGGGATGAAGGCCGACTGGAGTCCGGCCAGCAGGACGGCCATCGTGGCCAGGACGCCAAGGCTGGCCGCGACCGAGAGCTGGCCGTTGAAATAAAGGGCGTTGAAGATCCAATAAGAGGTGAGGGCATTCCAGCTAAAGCTGAAGAGGAAGGTCAGGCCGGCGGCCCGGCCCAGCCGGGTCGGCTCCAAGGTCGATAAATAGGGGATCAGCGCCACCCACGCCAGCCAAGATAGGTCCGGAAAGTGATGGCCGGCCACGATGGTCGGAAAGGAAAGGGCGGCCAGAAGACCGGAGAGAAAGGCGGCGAAATAGGCCATAAGCCCCCCTTATTCCTTTATTTTTTGTTTTTCACCAACGGGATTTTCGTGTAAATCCAGAAAGCCGTTTTTCTTGGACCCATCTCTAGGAGGGCTGCCCGTGCTACGAAAATCCACCTTTTCGACGTGTGTCGGTATATTCGGCTTGCTCGTTTCCGCGGCTTCCCAATCGGCCGTCATCACTCCCAACATCACCACCGATCCGCCGCTGCCCGGCGTCAACACCGGGACCGATTGCTCGCTGCGAATGGCGATGCAGTCGATCAATAACGGCGGCACCGATTTCGAGGGTGGCTGCGGTGGCGTCGCCGTCGGCGCTCTGGGCGACAACGACGAGATCGTGCTCGGGGCCGATACCTATGTTCTGACGATTGCCGACGGCGGTAACGACAACGCCGACGGCGATCTGGTCGCCTTCAACGATTTCATCCTCACCGGCCAGGGAGTGGACACCACCATCATCGACGCCAGCGGCATTCCCGGCGGCGATCGAATCATCGAGATCCAAGACATCACCTCCGCCAGCATCAGCGGCGTCACCTTCACCGGCGGTTCCAGTAGCGACGGTGCGGGCGCCATTCTGAGTTTAGCGAGCCTTCTTCAAATGGACGACGTTCGCCTCACCGACAACGAGGCCCCCAACAGCGGCGGCGGTGCCTTGATCATCGGCGGCGGCGATGCCCTGATCAGCAATTCCACGATCGACGGCAATCGGGCCGAAGCTTGCGGCGGCTTGATCGCCTCGCCCGGCAACGCCGGCATCAGCAATTCGACCATCAGCGGCAATCAAGCCCTCACCGACGAAGGTGGCGGTATCTGCAGCGCGGGATTCTTATTCCTTACCAATTCGACCGTCAGCGGCAACACCGCCGCCGAAGACGGCGGCGGAATCATCGTCGCCACTTTCGGTTCCAGCAACGGCCTCAAGGGGGCCTATAACGTCACCATCGCCTTCAACCAAGCCGGCGGTTCCGGCGGCGGCATCGCCGGTGTCGTGGCGTCGAACGGGCAGGGCGACCCCTTTCCGGTCACCGTTTTCAATACGATCATCGCGCGCAACACCGCCGGCAACACCGGCAACGATTGCGCCAACGGCGATTTTCCCAGCGGCGGCTTCAACTTGATCGGGGAGATCGGGCCCAACGACAACTGCACCGACTTCGTCGACGGGACCAACGGCGACCAAGTCGGCGCACCCGGGTCGCCGATCGATCCCTTGCTCGGTCCCTTGGCCGACAACGGCGGCCCGACTCAGACCCACGCGTTGCTGGTCGGCAGCCCGGCCATCGACCGCGGCAACCCCGACGGCTGTGAGGCCCTGAATGCGCCGCTCTTCTTCGCCGACGACACGATCGAATTCAACGAGCT
The DNA here is from genome assembly GCA_035281585.1 of bacterium. Taxonomy (NCBI): domain Bacteria; species bacterium. The sequence goes on along the minus strand of DATEDP010000033.1, from coordinate 18,544 downwards.
GACGATCGATCAGCGCGGCGAGACCCGGCCGGTGGCCATCCTCGATCCGGCGCTGGCGATCTGCGACATCGGAGCCTTCGAGTTCCAAGTGCCGGTGCCGACGCCCACGCCGAGCCCGACACCCACCCCGACGCCGCCGCCATTTCAGGGCTTCGTCGAGGGCAGCGGATGCTCGCTGGCTCATTCCGGCGCGTCGATGATTCAAGGTGCGGGTGCTTGGCCTATTTTGGCATTGTTTTCGACCTGGGCTTTCCGGCGGCTGCGCCGGCGAGCGAAATAATTTTCTCCGGAGGATAAAATGAAGCTAGGAAAGTCCTTGTTCTCGGCAGTCCTTGGTGTGTCCGGTTGGCTCGCGATTCCCTCGCTGCAGGCGGCGACGATCACTCCCAACATCCTGACCGACCCGGCGATCGGCTCCGACATGAGCAACTGCTCGCTGCGTTATGCCGTCGAGGCGATCAATTTGGCGGATAACAGCACCGTTCCGGGTTGCGCGGTCGTCGGGACCTTCGGCAACAACGACACAATCGTCCTCGGCGAAGGGACTTATGCCCTGACCGAAGGCGGTTCCAACGAGGATAACAACCTCGAAGGCGATTTGGACGTCCTGGTCAACCTCATCATCCAAGGCGCCGGATCGGGCCTGACGACCATCGATGCCTCGGGCATCGACGGCGGCGACCGCATCGTTCAGTACGATAGCGGCGACGGCGACATTATCGCCTCGGTGATCGGCCTCACCATGACCGGTGGCGATGTCACCAGCGACAGCGACGACGGCGGCGCCATCGACACCAATGAAGTGGACTTGACCCTCCAAGAGGTCGTCTTGACCGGCAACGACGCCGGTCGCGGCGGCGGTCTATACTACGACGGCAACGAGGGTGTGAATCTGGTCATCATCGATTCGACGATCGACGGCAACGTCGTCGAAGAGATCGCGCCGCAGGGCGGCGGCTTTTGTGGTGGCGGTGGCGGCATCTACATTCAACAGGGCAATGTTTCCATCGTCGGGACCACCATCAGCAACAACCAGGCCCTCAGCGACAGCGGCGGCGGTATCTGCGATGACTCCGAGTATCTTTTTCTCACTAACAGCACCGTCAGCTCCAACACGGCCTTGGGAGACGGCGGCGGAATTGTTTCGTCGGGCGGCCTCAAGGGTCTTTACAACGTGACCATCGCCTTCAACGAGGCCACCGAAGGAGCCGGCGGCGGCATGTTCAACGGCGGTAATAGTGACGACGAGCGATTCACCACCGAGATATTCAACACCATCGTTGCCCAGAACACCGCCGCTTCCAGCCCGGATTGCATCGGCGAGTTCCTCACCGGCGGCAACAACCTGATCGGCCAGATCGGGCCCAACGATCAATGCACCAATTTCGTGGACGGCAGCAACGGCGACCAAGTCGGCACCGACACCGCTCCGATCGATCCCTTGCTCGGGCCTTTGGCCGACAACGGCGGCCCGACCCAGACCCATGCCCTGCTGGTCGGCAGCCCGGCCATTGACCGCGGCAATCCCAATGGCTGCCAGGCCTTGGATTTCGACGCCTTCGTGCCCGACAGCAGCGATCCCTTGGTTTTCTTCACCCTGACCGACGACCAGCGTCATTTGACCCGGCCGGTGGCGATCCTCGATCCGGCGGTGCCGATCTGCGACATCGGCGCCTTTGAGGTTCAAGCCACGCCGACTCCGACGCCGACCCCGATCATCACGCCCACGCCGACTCCGACGCCGCCTTTTCAAGGCTTCCTCGAGGGCAGCGGTTGCACGCTGGCCTATGCCGGACCGGCTTCGGTTCAAGGTTTGGGGGCTTGGGCCCTGTTCGCGGCTTTCTCGACCTGGACTTTCCGCCGGCTGCGCCGGCGGGCAAAATAAACATGACTCGCGGAGGATCCATGAAGTTTCGTCAATCGCTATTCTCGGCGGCGCTGGGCCTTTCCAGCCTGCTCGGCCTTTCGTCGCCGCAAGCCGCGACGATCACACCCAACATTTTCACCGATCCGGCGATCGGGAGCGACAATGTCAATTGCTCGTTGCGCTACGCCGTCGAGGCGATCAATCTGGCCAGCAATGCCACGGTGCCCGGCTGCACGGTGGTAGGAAGCTTCGGCACCGATGACACCATCGTTCTCGGCGAAGGCATTTACGAGCTCACGCTCTCGGGCGAAGAGGACGATAACCAGACCGGCGACCTCGACATTCTTGACGGAAACGATACTCCGGTCACGATCCAGGGAGCCGGCGCCGATCTCACCACCATCGACGCTTCCGGCATCGACGGCGGCGATCGGGTCATCGACGTCGAAGGCATCGAATTCACCATCACCGACATGACCCTGACCGGCGGCAATGCCAACGGCAGCGACGGCGGCGCCCTCCAATTCGATGAGAGCATCGTCTTGGCCCAAAGGCTGATTGTCACCGGCAACGTGGCCGGAGAGGGCGGCGGTATCTCCTATGACGGCAACGATTTCGACGGCGACCAAATGATCCTTGAAGACTCGACGGTCGAAGACAACGAGGTGACCGGCTCCTTAGATAACGGTGTCGATGATTGCTTGGGCGGCGGTATCGAAAACGAAGACGGCTTGATGGCCATCGTCAATTCCACGGTCAACAACAACCGCTCGCCCAGCGGCTCCGGCGGCGGTATTTGTGACCTCGGCAATTATCTCTTCATGATCAATAGCACGGTCAGCGGAAACAGCGCCGAGACGGAAGGCGGCGGTATTTTCACCAGCGGCGGCTTGAAGGGCGTTTATAACGTCACCATCACCCTGAACAGCGCCGAAACCGGCGGCGGCCTGTTTAAGGTGCAACCGGCGGCGGTCCCGGCGGGCGGGAACTTCGACGACCCCCGCTTTGAAACTCAAATCTTCAATACCATCGTGGCCCAAAACACGGCCTCCGGCTCCGGTCCCGAATGCTTCGGTGCCTACGGAAGCGGCGGCAACAACCTGATCGGGCAGATCGGTCCCAACGACAATTGCACCGGTTTCGCCGACGGGGTTAACGACGACCAGGTCGGCACCGACACCGCCCCGATCGATGCCTTGCTCGGCCCCCTGGCCGACAACGGCGGGCCGACCCAGACTCACGCGCTCCTGACCGGCAGCCCGGCCATTGACCGCGGCAATCCCAATGGCTGCGAGGCTCTGGATGTCGAGGCCTTCAATCCCGACAATTTCGAAGACCCTCTGACCTTCTTCACCTTGACCGAAGACCAACGCGGCGAGACCCGGCCGGTGGCGATCCTCGATCCCAGCGTGCCGGTCTGCGACATCGGCGCCTACGAGCTTCAAGTGATTCAGCCTACGCCGACGCCCACTCCTACGCCGACGGCGACGCCGACCCCGACGCCGCCCTTCCAGGGCTTCATCGAAGGCAGCGGCTGCTCGCTGAATCGGGCGGCCGGCGCTCCGGCGGCGGCTTCGCTGTGGCTGGCTCTGGGCTTGGCGGCCGGCTTCCTCGGCCTCAAGAAGAAAGCCCGTGATTAAACCTAGCGTCTTTTGAACAAAGCCCGGCCGGAAGGCCGGGCTTTTTTTTGACGAACCCCAAAAGGAGCTTTCATGAAACGATCGATTTCCGCCCTATGGCTGACCGCGATTCTTGCCCTTTCCGCTTCCGGCGCCCTCGCCGGCGAAGCCAAGGGCACGCTCGTCCATCCCAAGGCCACGGTGACCCTGAAGTACGCCTATCTGGTGAAGGGCCCCGACGCCATCGACAACAAGAAGATCATTCGCCGGATCATCCTTTCCGGGACCGATCTCAGCGCCAAGCTCCAGGCCTGCGCCGCGATGAGCTGCTCCGATAGCGACCTGACCGAAGGCATGACGGTCGATTTGGACGGCGGCCCGCGCTTGAACTACTGGATGGTCCTGAACGGCGGCATGATCCAACATTCGGGCAGCAAGGAGGCCGCCGTGCTCAAGGTCAGCGCCGACGACGCCAAGCACCTTGCCGGCAAGCTCAGCTTCGACGACAGCGCGATGGGCGGACCCAAGGTCGACGTCGACTTCGACGCCAACTTCGTCAAGGCCTTCACCAAGGCCCGATAGCCATCCCTGGTCAAAAAAAAGCCCGGCTTGGCGGCCGGGCTTTTTTTTGAGCTCGAGCTTTGCCTTATTCCTGGACCTTCTTCCTCCAACCGAGGAGTCCGGCCAAGCCCAGGGCCAGCCACAGCGAAGCCGCCGCCGGAGCGCCGGCCGCCGGATTCAGCGAGCAGCCGCTGCCTTCGATGAAGCCCTGGAAGGGCGGGGGCGTCGGCGTCGCCGTTGGGGTCGGCGTGGGAGTCGGAACCGGCACTTGGAACTCGAAGGCGCCGATGTCGCAGATCGCCAGCGCCGGATCGAGGACCGCCACCGGCCGGGTGAAGGCGCGCTGATCCTCGGTCAGGGTTTCGAGCACGAAAGTGCCGCTGTCGATCAAGGGTTGGACTTGGGGGGCTTGGCAGCCGTCGACGTCATTGCCGCGGTCGATGGCCGGCGAGCCTTCGAGCAAGGCGTGGGTTTCGGTCGGTCCGCCATTGTTTTGGAGAGGGCCGATAACGGGGTCGGCCACGCCGGTCTGGTCGCCGGTCGCGGTGAAGCCGTCGCAACCGTCGATGTTTCCGATCAAGTTGTAGCCGCCCGAATCGAAGCTGCCGCCGCAATCCGGGAAGTTTTCGCTGTCGTTTTGGGCGATGAGGCTGTTGAAGACCCCGAAGCCGCCGACCGGGCCTTCACCGCCCGGAAGCACTTGGCAATCGACGCAAATCCCGCCGCCGAAGCCGCCGGCACCGGTGACCGAGTTCTGGACGACCGTCACGTTGAACAGCAGGCTGCTCAGCTCGGCCAAATCGCCGGTGGGTAGCGAAGCGTCCTCGGCCCAAATGCCGCCGCCGGCGCTGAGGGCCTCGTTGTTGCTGATGGTCACGTTGACCAGCATCATGTTGGCGCTGGTGTCGATGGCTCCGCCGAAGCCGTCCGAGATTCCAGCGCCCTCGATGCCGGCTTCCGAGATTCCGCCGACGGCCTGATTCCGGCTGAAAGTCGTGCGGGTCGCGACCAGGATGCCGCCGTTTTGAATGGCGCCGCCCGAGCCGGCGCACAAGTTGTTGTCGAAGGTGCTGTTGTCGATCACCAGCACGCCGCCTTCGTTGTCGATGGCGCCGGCGTCCTCGTTGGGAGCCTGGTTGTTGGTGATCCGGCTGTTGAGAATGGTGGTGCTGGCGTCGGTGTTCACCAAGGCGCCGGCGTCGTCCTCCTCGGCGAGATTCTGGGTGATGACGACGTCGTCCAAGGTTACCTCGGCCGCTTCCCGCTCCACCGCCACGCCGGCGCCTTCGCCGTCGGGCAGCGAGCCGTCCCGGACGGTCAGGCCCTGGAGCGTGACGACGATCGAGGGCTCGACCGGCCCATCGCCGACGATGAGCGGCGGCAAATGGAGGACCCGGTCGGTTTCGCCGTCGGGAAAGCCCGAAGCGCTGATCGCTGTTTGGGCCGAGCCGGCGCCGGTGATGGCAACCGAGTTGAGAATGTCGAGGTCGCCGAACTCGTTGTCGTCTTCGTCGCTTCCACCGACCGACAGGACGTAGGTTTGGGCGGTCAGGCTGATGGCGTCGTTGACGCCGTAGCCATCGGCGCTGGAGTTGATGCAGCCGCCGAAATCAGCGGCCACGTTGATCGATTCGACGGCGTTACGCAGCGAGCAGGCGCTGCCGTCGAAGGAGTCGGCTGTTTCGGTGACGTTGATCGTCGCCGCCACGGCCATGCCTGAGAATAAAAGGATCGTGAGCGATCCAAGGATCCTTGGGATGAAGGTCATTTCGCTTTCCCTTTCGAAAGATGGTTAAGAGTCTCGGCTAATCGCGGGCTTTTTTCCTCAGTCCGAGAAAGCCGGCCGCCAAGCCTAGAGCCAGCCACAGTGAAATCGCCGCCGGCGCCGCCGCCGGGTTCAACGAGCAGCCGCTGCCTTCGATGAAGCCCTGGAAGGGCGGAGTCGGGGTTGCCGTCGCCGTCGGCGTGGGAGTGGGCGTCGGCACCGGCACCTGGAACTCGTAAGCTCCGATGTCGCAGATCGCCAGCGCCGGGTCGAGGACCGCGACCGGCCGGAGGAAGGCCCGTTGGTCCTCGTCGAGCACCGCCAAGTTGATGGTGCCGCCGGTATTGATAAAGTCCTGGACGATCGGCCCCTGGCAGCCTTCGACGTCATTGGCCCGGTCGATGGCCGGCGAGCCCTCGAGCAGGGCATGGGTTTCGGTGGGACCGCCGTTGTTCTGGAGCGGCCCGATGCCGGCGTCGGCGACGCCGGTTTGGTCGCCGGTGGCGGTGAAGCCGTTGCAAGCCTCGATGTCGCCGACCAAGTTGTAGCCGTTGGAGATATAGTCGCCGCCGCAATCCGGCGAGTTGGCGGCATCGTTGCTCGCCACCAGGGTGTTGGTGAGCTCGAACTCGCTGCCGGTGGTGCCGCCGGGCAAGATCGTGCAGTCGTGGCAAAGGCCGCCGCCGAAGCCATCGACCGAGAGAACCGTGTTGTCCGCGACCGTGACATTGAAGAGAGCGACGAAGGACGGGCCGCCGCCATTCACATTGCTCGGCACGAAAATGCCGCCGCCTTGGAAGCCGGCTTCGTTGTTGCTGACGGTGGAATTGACCAAGAGCATGGTGCCGCTGATATTGATGATGCCGCCGCCATCGCCCTGGAAGTCGGATCCGCCCGCAATGACGAGCTCGGGGCTGTTTTCTTCCACACAGCTATTCCGGCTAATCGTCGAATTGCTGATCAGAACGAAGCCGCCGCTATTTTGAATGGCCCCGCCGTCGTCGGGCGCGAAATTGCCGTCGAGGGTTGAGTTTTGGATGACGGTCATGGCCGTGCTGTCGTTGTCCAGCGCGCCGCCGTCGGAGCTTGCGACGTTGGCACTGACCAAAGTGTTGTTAAGAATGAGCACGCCGTTGTTATTATAGAGCCCGCCGCCGTCGCAGTCGCATTCGTTGGCGGTCACGATAACGTCGGTCAAGTTAACGGCGGCTTGGGAAAATTCGATGGCCAGGCCGGCGCCGGCGGCGTTGTTAAAGGTCCCGTCGCCGTCGCGGATCGTCAATCCCTCGATATTGACCGTGATGCTGGGGGTGAAGCCGCCGCTGCCGTTGATCAGCTCGACGACGTGGAACACCCGGTCTTCTTCATCGGCCGGAAAGCCGGAGCCGCTGACCGTGGTTTGGTCGGGACCCGCGCCGATGATGTTGACCGTCGCCGAGATGTCGAGGTCGCCGTCGGCATTGTCGTCCTCGTTGGTGGTGCCCAAGGAAAGCACGTAGGTCTGGGCGGTCAAAGCGATGGTGTCGTTGGTGCCGTAACCGTCGGTGGTCGAATCGACGCAGCCGCCGAAGTCGCCGCCGTTGTTGATCGACTCGATGGCGTTGCGCAGGGAGCAAACCCCGCCGCCGAAGGCGTCGTTAGGATCGGTGACGTTGATCGTCGCCGCTTGGAGCGAGGAAAGGCTCCAGCTTGAAAGGAGTAGGATCGATAAGGACCCCAGTGACCTTGAAATGAGTTTCATGGCAATCCCCCCAATGAAAATGGTTTCCCGAAAGGGTAGGGAAGAGCATGAGAATTGTCAAATAATAACAGAGGTTTATCGTTGAGCTTGGAGTCCGCAGCCCCCTCCGCCGGCTGAGGCCGGACCGGCGGGATCTGGCGGGTCGGGGTCCGCGGGGCCGGAGGGTTCCAAGGCGGTGAAAGAAAGCTCGGCGAAGTTTTCGTTGTAGCCGTCCTCGACCCGAAGCCGGACGGTGTAGGTTCCGGGCTGGTCCGGATTGAGGCTGCTGCCGGACTTGTCCGTCGACGACAGCAGGGCCGTGCTGCCATCGGGTTTGGCGACGAGCTCCCATTCGAAGAGCAGCGGATCGGGGAAGAGGCTGGAGCTTTCCGAGCCGTCCAGCGAAACCACCGTTCCGATCGGCGCCGGCGAGCCGGCTCCCAAATCTTGGCGGAGGCCGTTCGTTCCCCGGAAATGGGCCCGGATCAGGACCTCGGGCAGGGGCAGGCTGCCTCCGGCCACCGTCACGGTCACGGTGTCGGGGATGCTGTCGCTCGCGCTGTCGCTGACGACGAGAGTGGCGATGTATTCGCCTTCCATGTCGGGGACGAAGGTGGGGCTCTGGGAGAAGAAGGAATCGAGACGGCTCCGCGAGCCCGGCGGAACGCTCAGCTCCCAATCGAAGCTCAGCGGGAAATCGCCGTCGCCGTCGTTGGCTGAGCCGTTCAAGCTCACGATTTGACCCAATTCGAGGCTTTGATCGGCGCCGGCGTTGGCCTCGGGAATTTGGTTGCTGGGGTCGAGGGCGATGGCGAGCGAATTGCCGACATCGAGCAAGCCTCCCATCACCGTCTTCCCGGCCAGATAGGAGCGGGGCGCGACCCCTTGGAGGATCAGGTTGCGGATTTGGCGGTGGCTCAGCCCCGGAAATTGGGTCCAGAGCAGGGCCGCGGCGCCGGCCGCATGGGGCGAAGCCATCGAGGTGCCGGAGATGTAGCCGTAGGCGTTGGCCGGCTTGGTGCTGAAGACCTCGCCGCCCGGAGCGCCGAAATCGACGTTTCGGAGACCGAAGTTGGAAAAGGAAGAAAGTTCGTCCGCGTCGTCGATCGAGGCCACGCTGACGATGTTGGGCAGATCGTGGCCGGCCGGATAGAAGGGGCTGGAGTCGATGTCGCGGCCCTGATTGCCGGCGGCGGCGAAGACCAGGGCCCCTTGGGAATCGGCTTCGAGGATGGCGCTTTCCAAGGCCTTGTTGAAGCTCGAGGAGCCCCAGCTGTTGTTGAGGATCTTGGCGCCGTTGGCCAGGGCGTATTCGATAGCCAGGACTCCGCCGCTGGCCGACCCGCCGGCGCTCTCGTCCAAGAACTTGAGGGCCATGATCTTGGCGCTCCAGGCGACGCCGGCGACACCGACGCCGTTGTTGCCGACCGCGCCCAGGATTCCGGCAACGTGGGTGCCGTGCTGATGATCGTCCATCGGATCGCCGTCGTTGTTGACGAAGTCATAGCCGTGGATGTCGTCGATAAAGCCGTTTCCGTCGTCGTCGATCCCGTTGGCCGGAATTTCCCCGGCGTTGACCCACATATTGGCCGCCAAGTCGGGGTGAAGGTGATCGACTCCGGTGTCGATGACCGCCACCACCACGCCGCTGCCGTCTTGGAAGCTGTCCCAGACTTGCTCGACCGCGATGTCGGCGCCGGCCAGGCCGCCGGTTTGGCCGGTATTGTTCAAGCCCCAGAGCAAATTGAAAGAGGGGTCGTCGGGCAGGGCTTGGGCTGAGACGTAATCGTTGGTTTCGGCCACCAAGACCCCGGGCTCTTGGCGAAAGGCGGCGATCCATTCCCGGGTTTCCCGGGTCGCGGGGAAGGAGATCAGGTGGAGCCGGGTCAGGGGGAAGCGCCGCAGGACCGAGGCTCCGTGGGATTCGAGCAGGCGCTCGATATCGGCCGGGCCGAGCCGCCGTGAAAATTTCACCAAAGCCTCTTGGCAGCGATAGCTTTCGCCGCAGTCGCCGGCCGGCAGGGCCTTGGGCAAAAGCCAGCCGAGGATCAAGGCTGAAAATAAGATTATCCGGCTTCGGCTCATTCGACTAAGCTCATGCGATCCACCCGATTTTGTCAATCGGGCGTTGGCAATATTATGTTAATTCGCGGATCTGCCGTCGTTATTTTTTTCACCCTTTGGCTCGGGCTGATCGGTCCGAAGGCCGCCGGGGCCGCCGATTTGAAGGTGAAAAAAGGCCCCATCCTCCATCGGGTCGAAAACAAGCAAATCGTCCGGCTGCAAGCCGCCTCCCTCACCAAGCCGGCCGTCGAATGGCGAAAGGAGCCGGCCGAATCCCCCCACCGGGCGGAGTTGAAGCCGGCGGGCTCGGAGTTTTGGCAGGCCGAGCTTTCCGACGATGCCGGGGAATACCGCGTCGTCGACGGCGAAAATGCGACGCCTTGGTATCCGGTGGTCAACGGCGGCAAATCCAAGGACCGCTTCACTTTCATCGCCTACGGCGACAACCGCTCGGGCTGGGGCAGCCCCCGGGTTCATCAATCGTTGGTCGATCACATGGAAGCGGAGAAGGCCGCCTTCGTCCTCAACACCGGCGACCTCGTCTTCAACGGCGAGAAGCAAGCTTTCTGGGATCTACTTTTCCGCCAAATTCAGCGAATGTCGGCTTCGGTGCCCTACCAGCCTTCGATGGGCAACCACGATTATTCCAAGGAGGGCAATTACCGGCGCTACTTCGGCCTGGGACCCGAGGGCGCCAGCTATTATTATTTTTCCTACGGCAAGGCTCATTTCATCGCCCTCGACACCACCATTAATTTTTCTCCCAATTGCCCGCAGTATCGCTTTTTGGAGGATCGCCTCAAATCCCTCCAAGCCTCGGACCCGATCGTGGTCTTCTTCCATCACCCGGCCTATAGCTGGTCGAACCACAGCAGCGATCCCCGGGTTCAGGCCTATTTGGTGCCGCTTTTCGAGAAGCACGGGGTGGATTTGGTCCTCACCGGCCACGACCATAATTACCAGCGGGTTGGGCCGATCAAGGGCGTCACTTATATTGTCACCGGCGGAGGCGGCGGGCCTCTCTACCGGGTCCGAGAGAATTCGCTCCTTAAAAACTATAAAGTGGTTTATCACTACATTACCCTCGAGGTGGATGACGAAAAGATCGTCGGCACCATGAAATACAGCCCGACCGTCAGCGACGACCGCTTCGAGATCTTTTATCGTCCTAAATAGAGAAAGCCGGGGAGCCTTTGAAACGAGCCTTTTTCTATCTATGGATGGTCTTGGCCTTCGTCCCTTCGGTTTGGGGTGAAGAGGCGACTCCAGCGCCGAGTCCACAGGTTTCGCCGACTCCGGACCCCGAAGTCGATATCCGGGCGCCTGGCTCCTATAAGGCCAAGAAGTATTACCTTTTTCCGCTGGAGATTCCGGCCTACGTCCTGCGCGGCGCAACCTATCCCCTCCACGAGCTGACCAAGATAGCCGAGCGGCATAAGGTCATCGAGCGGGCCGCCGATTATTTCCTGCGGAACGATTTCATCATCTTTCCGATTTTCCAAGTCGGGGGCGGCGATGGTCTGGGGGGCGGTTTGGGCTTACGGGCTCGGGACGTCTTCCACTCCGGTTACAACATCGGCGCTGATTTCACGGTTTTCACCGATTTCGACATGCGGGCCGGGCTGAAGCTCTCCAGCCCCGATTACTATGTGGCCAACCGGCCCTTTCGCTATAATTTCAGCGCCCGCTTTCGAGAGAAGAACGACCAGAATTTCTTCGGCATCGGCGACGACACCAGCAGGGCCGATGAGTCGGATTACGGCTTCAACCGGGTCCGGACCGGAATGGAATTCGAATACCAAGTGCTGCCCAGCCTGACCCTGTCGATGCCGGCCCAATTTCTCACCGCCCGGGCCCGGGCCGACGACGACGGCGACAAGCCCAGCGTCGAGCAGGTTTTCCCTCCCAGCGAGCTGGTCGCCTTCCGGGACCGAACCAACTATCTCGTATTCGGCCTCCAGGTCGCCCATGACACCCGCGATTCGGAGGACGTTCCTTCCCGCGGCGGCTATCGCTCCATCAGCTTCAGCCGCTTCCAAGGCCTGGGGGGGACCAACGAGTTCAGCTTCAATGAAATCGAGCTCGACATCCGGCAGTATTTCCGGCTCTGGACGCCGCGCCACGTTCTGGTGGTTCGCAACGACTGGGTCTTCCAGTTCGATCCGGGCAGCGGCGGCATTCCCTTCAATTTGGTGAACACCCTCGATTACCAGTCGCCCCTGCGCGGCTTCCGATCCGGCCGTTGGAAGGACAGCGCCAGCGTGCTCTTCAACTTCGAATATCGCTTCCCGATTTGGGATTACATCGACGGCGGAGTCTTCGTCGACACCGGTAAAGTCTTCAACGGCCTGACCGATTTCTCCTTCGACCATTGGCGCTATTCGGTGGGCGGCGGAATTCGGATCATCGCCCGCGACCACGTGCTCTTGCGCTTCGGGGTAGGCTATGGCGGTGAAGGCGCCCTGATCTTCTTCCGCTTCGGGGAGGTGCTATGAGGCGCTGGCTGGCCCTGGCCTTGGCTCTCAGCATGACGGCTTGCGCCGCCACCTCCCAGGTTCGCTATCCACCGGCGCGCTGGCTCGTCGACCGCGACCGCAAGCCGGTCAAGCTGCCCCAGACCCGGGAGGAGTACGACGTCGCCGACGTCGTCAATTATCAATTCTTCTACCAGCTGGAGCGGGCCACCAATTTGGGCCTGCGGGGCGAGCGGGCCCTCTATAATATGGGCTTCAACACCAAGCAGGAGTCCCTCAACACCAACAATTTCGACGAGGTCGCCGATTCTTCCTGGTTCACGAACCGGCTCGGCCGCCGCCCGATGACGGTCGAGGAGCTGCGCCGCGGCCCCAATACCGGGACCGGGCCCGATCCCCAGGGGCCTTGGACCGTGGTCCGGGCCAAGACCGAGGGCAAGACCCCGGGGATCATGATCGAGGATAGCCGGGGCGACAAATACTTGCTCAAATTCGATCCGCCGGGCTCGCCCGAGCTGGTGTCGGCGGCCGAGACGATCGCGACCAAGATCGTCTACGCGATGGGCTACAACCTCGCCGAAAATTACATCGTCGAATTCCACCCCGACATCCTGCGAATCTCGCCCCGAGCCACCACCAAAACTCGCTACGGCAAGACCATTCCCTTCGCCCAAGCCGACCTCGAGGCCCTGTTCCGCCGGATCGCCGAGAAGGGCGACGGCCGCTATCGGGCCCTGGCCAGCAAGATCATCGAGGGCAAAATCCTGGGGCCTACGACTTGGCGCGGCCGGCGTTGGAGCGACAAAAACGACCACATGCCCCACGAACACCGCCGCGAGCTCCGCGGCTACGCCGTGGTCTCGGCCCTGCTCAACAATTCCGACACCAAAGAAGCCAACACCCTCGACACCTTCATCAAGACCGGGCCGGGCGAGAAGGGCTATGTTCGGCACTACATGCTGGACCTCGGCAACAGCCTGGGCAGCGCCAGCCAAAAGCCCAAGGCCAAGGAGCACTTGGACGACTACCGCTTCAATCTCAAGAAAGTCGGCGCCTCCTTTTTCTCCTTCGGCGCTTACCAGCCGGATTGGGAGCGAGTCGAGGATCCGGGGATGGAATCGGTCGGCATCTACGAATCCAAATACTTCGAACCGGCGAAATGGCGGCCGGCCTATCCTCATCCCGGCTTCCAGAATATGACTTATCGCGATGCTTTTTGGGCGGCCAAGATTTTGACCAAGCTGAGCGACGAGGACATCCGGGCCATCGTGGCCGAAGGCCGCTACTCCGACCCCGAGGCCGCCGATTACATCGCCAAGACCTTGATCGAGCGTCGGAACAAGATCGGCAGCTATTGGCTCAGCCGGGTCAATCCGCTGGATAATTTTCGGCTGGAGCCGGCGGCCGAGGGCCAGGCCTTGGCCTTCGACGACCTACTGGTCCAGGCGGGGCTGGCGCCGGCCGGCTCGGCGACTTATCGCTACCGGGTGATCCAAGACCGCGGGGCCTACGATTTGCTCGATTGGACCGAGACCCAAGCGCCGAGCGCGAGCCTGCCAGCCGATCTATTGGGACGGATGAAGCCGGAGAAGACCTATTTGCTTCAGCTGGAGACCCGGCGGAGCGGCGAGGAATTCTGGGGACCGGCGGTCGACGTCATCCTGGAGAAATCGGGCGAGCTGCGGATTTTGGGGCTGAATCGGCGGTATCGGTAGAACGTCATCCTGAGCGCAGCGAAGGATCTGCGACTACCCAATGTAGACCATCTGCCTTGGGCAGTCGCGGATCCTTCGTCGCTTTGCTCCTCAGGATGACAGAACGCCACCTACTCCTTCTGAGCCTTCTCCAGCGCGACCTTGAGCTTTTCCCGGTCTTGCTTGTCGATGAACAGGGTGGCGCCGGTTTCCATCAACTCCCGGGCCACTTCCTCCAGCGGCCGCTGGGCCTTGCGTTTCTTCGATTCGCTGACGTCACCGATGAAGAGCCAGAGCTTCTCCTGGACGTCGTCGGGCAGGATCTGCTCGAGGTATTCCAGGGCGAAGCTTCGCAGCTTGGGGTCCTCGACCTGAAGGCCTTGAAAGGCGGTCCGGATCAGCCGGGGATCGAAAATAAGGGCCAGCATCCGGAAAACGTGCTCGAGGCTCAGCTCGCCCCGGGCTTCGAGATGCTGGGGAAAATCGTCGCGCTCCTCCTCGTCCAGCTCGTCGAGGATCTGCTGCATCTCCCAGACCGGCTTCTCGTGGTTGACCTCGTAGCGGATCGCCTTCCACAGGAGCTCTTTTTTCTCTTCCTTCGGCAAGTGCTTCAGCTCCGATTGGCAGCGCTTCATCAGGGCGACGGCGGCGCGGTAGCGGATCTCGAAACGCTCGACGAACAGGGCATCGAGCAGGGCCGCTTCGGCCTTTTCCGAATCGAGCCGGGCCAGGATCTGGGGAATGCGCCGGCGGATGACGAAGTCGTTGCTCTCGTCGCCCAGGTATTGAATCAAGGGTTCGAGGCAGGGCTCGCCCATCTTGGCCAGGGCTTGGCCGGCTTGATGGTAGAGGTTGTCGCGGACCAGCAGCCGAACCAAGGCGGGGACCTGGGCCGGCTCCCAAGTCGACTCGCTTTCCAGGAGCCGGCGAATTTTTTCGGAGTCGTTCGAGCCCAAGATCGCCTGCCGGTCTTCGGATTCATTCGCGCCTTTGGTCTCGGCCGGTTTCGATTCCGGCTCCGGCGGCCGGTGGCTGGAGCGGTCTTCGAAGACGATCCCTTTCTTCTCCAGGCTCTTCCGCAGGTCGATCGAGCTGAAGGAGGCATCGAGCAGATCTTGGCCATAGCGGCTTTCCTCGGCGAAGACCGCCGCGGCTTCTTCCTCGCCTTCTTTCAGGCGTTGGACCAAGGTTTTGTAATAGCGGCGGTCCATCCGCAGGGTTTGAAGAAAGAAGAGACTGGCTGAAACCAGGATGAAGATCGAAAGATAGCGCGAAGGGATATTGCCCCAGGTGACGGTGAAGAAGATCAAGAGGGCGCCGAAGCCCTCGGCCAGCGAATCGAGGACCGAATCGATGAAGGTCTTGGTCTTGCGCCGGAGCAGCGAGGGGACCGGCACGTAGAGGACTTCGATGGCCGAGCGGTGCAGCGACTTGCGCAAGGAATTGTCGAGTCCGCGGAAACCGGTGACCAAGTAGAGGCTGGGGATGAAGAGGAGGCTGCCGCCGGCTGCCAGCAGGATGACCGGCAGGATCGACATCGTCCATCCGACGCCCAGCTTGGAGAGCAGCCGCGAGGTCAGGACGATCTGGATGAGCAAGGCGACGCCGCCGGTCCAGCCGTAGAAGGCCCCGAAGAAGCCGGCCATCGCCTGCTTGTCTTGCAGGCCTTCCTTGACGAATTCCTTGAATTGAAAATCCAGCAGGGTCGAGGCCAAGGTTGCCGTGATGACGACGACCGCGATGGCCGAGAGGTGGGGCGAATTCCACACCAAGCGGATTTGCTGGCCCAGGGAAGGCTTTTGGGCGGACGCTTCTTCGCGGGACTCGGAAACCTTGGGCAGAAAAACGATCGTCAGCCAGAAAAGGAAGAGCAATCCGATCACCATCGGCAAAAGGCCAAAGACCGGGATGCTCTTGGTCAAGGGGCGCAGCGCGGTCCCGACGACCAAGGCTCCGGCGGTGCCACCCCCGCTGATCAAGCCGTAGAGCCGCTTGGCGCCGCGAATCGGAAAATGCTCGCTGACCACGATCCAAAACCCGGCCGTCAGGACCAAGGTCGCCAGCGCCGTCCAAAGGTAGAAGAAAATCACGGTGATCCGGTGCAGGTGGGCGATCGGCCAAAGCAAGGCCAAGCCGCCGAGCACGATCAGCACGATGATGTTGAGCACCCGCTGGGTCGAATGTCGCGAGAGGAAGAAAGAGAACAACGACGCGGTGGGAAAGCCCAAGACCACGACGGTCAGGGTGATGTAAGGCAGGGACTTGACGTCGAAGGCGTCGAGGTAGAGGGCTTCGCGGATCGAGCGGGCCAGGATCATGAAGCCGACGATCAGGAAGGCGCCGGCGAAGGAAAGCCAAAGGGCCCGAGCCTCTTCGGGGCGGAAGTCCAGCCAATCGTAAAAGCGGCGCCACATCGCCATTTGGGGAGCTTAAATCCCGCCGGCCGGCGGCCAAAGCGAAATCTCTAGCCGGCCCGGCGGGGGCAGAGGGTGCGGAGGCCGGGAGCCGGAGGGGCCTTGGGACCGGCCGCGGCCGGGCTCTCGGTCGGCGCGAAGTGCAGTTTCCACCATTCCTGGGCCTTTTCCTGGTCCCAGGTCTCTTCCAGGGCGAGGTTTTGGAGGGCCCGCGACAACTCGCCGACGTTCTGGAAGCGGTCTTGCTTCCGCTTCTCGAGGCAGCGCATCACGATCTTTTCCAGCTCCGGCGGGATGGGAAGCTCGGTGACCTGGGAGGGCGGCCGCGGAGCCTCGGTCAGGTGCTTGACGATGACGTCGACGCCGGAGGCATCCTCAAAGGGCGCCTTGCCGGTCAGCATCCAGTAAGCGACCGAGCCCAGCATATAGATGTCGGTGCGGGCGTCGACGGTCCCTTTTTCGCCCACGCTCTCCGGCGCGATGTAGCGCGGGGTGCCGAGCAGCTCGCCGGACTGGGTCAGCTCGGCGGTATTTTTGCTCCGCAGCTCCTTGGCCAGGCCGAAGTCCAGGACCTTGACGAAGTCGGCCATGCCGCCGTGGCGGCACAGGAAAATATTCGAGGGCTTGATGTCGCGGTGGATGATCCCCTTGCTGTGAGCTTCGCTCAAGGCGGCGCTGGCCTGGAGCAGGATCGGGACCACCCGCGCCGCCGGCAAGGGGCCGAAGCGCTCGACCAGCCTTTGGAGATCCATCCCATCGAGCAGCTCCATCGCGTAGAAGAAGCCGCCGGCCTCGGAGTTGCCGTAGTCGAAGATCGTGATCGTGTTGGGATGGGTCAGGGTGGCCGACAGGCGGACCTCCTTTTCGAAGCGGGCGATGGCGCTGTCGAGATCTTGGCCGTTTTTCGGCTCCATCACCTTGATGGCGGTGGGCCGGCAGAGCGAGGAGTGGGCGGCCGCGTAGACCCGGCCCATGCCGCCGGTGCCCAGCTCCTTCAGCAGGCGATAGTTCCCGTAGGATTGGGCCTCGAAGAGGCTGCGCTGCGAGCGCTCGGTGGTCCGGCTGATGGCCAGCGAGATTCCGAGCAGGAGGCCCAGCTCCAGCCCGTCGAAGCCGAGCCGGGTTTCGCCCCATTGGCCGAGCACGAAGGCGGCCAAGGCCGCGAGCGCCAGGGCCGCCTGTAGGGCGAATCGGCAGGGAACGACGGTGGCGTGCCAGAGCAGCAAGCCGCCGTAGAGCAGCGGGATGGAATAGCGGCCCTCGATCCGGAGGTTGGACAGGGCTAGGCTGAGCAGAACCAGCAGCAGCACCGCCACGTCGAGGGCTTTCAGCGCTTGCAGCGAGGGCCGCATCAGCAGGGCGGCCAAGATTCCGAGAACCAGGATCACCGGCACCAAGAAGAGCGGGAGCCCGGAATGAAGGGCGGAGTCGATCGGGCCGCTTGGACGAAATGCGTAAATATAGCCGAGGAAGCCCAGCAGAAAAGCGGCGCAGGCGGCGCCGAAAAACACCAATAGTCTCTTGCGGAAAGCCTTGGCGGCCAAGCGCTGGGTGATTTCCGGCCCGGTTTCGGTGGACAGCTTGGGCTTCACATCGCCAAGCCTACCACGATTTTAATAGCCCGATTTCTTTTTCTCGGGCGGCTTGGGCAGGGGCGAAGCCGTCGGCACTGGCGCGGCCGGCGGTTTCTTGTTCAAGGCCGGAGCGGTGGCGTCGATATTGCCGGGGCCCTGATTTTTCTGCAGGACATCGGGCGGATCGAGGTTGTCGTCGGCCCGGGCGATCGAGCCGCCGGCCAGGATCAAGCTCAACGCGGCAAACAATGGGAGAATGGCTTTCATGGGAGCTCCTATCTTGGGTGGCTCATTTTACTCTGGCCAATCCGGCCCGTTAAGGTAAATCTGCGGTCTCTTGACCCTGCCATTCCAAGCGCCCACAATGAGCCGAGATGAAGAAGGCTCTGCTGATGGTGGTTCTCGTATTGGCCGGCCTTTTGGCCTTTGAGCCCGCGCCGGTCTTCTGCGTCTACTGCGCCGGCGGCACGCCGTGCTTCTCCAACGTCGACTGCTCCGCCGGCTGCCGCTGCCAAGCCCCGCCCTATTTCCAGGGCGTCTGCGTCCCACAATACTAAAAGTGGAACCCCCCTTTGAAAAAGGGGGCAGGGGGGATTTAAAAACCGCCGCACAACAACGAGCTTCTCGAATCGAAAAAGCCGCCGCAAAATCCCCCTCGATCCCCCTTTTTCAAAGGGGGAAGGTTTCTTCAGAATCAAAAATCAGCTGATGAAGCTTCTCCCGAATCTTGGCAACATGGGTCGCCTCCCAATAAACCCGATGGCAATCGGGACAGGTCGTGAAGCGCTCCTG
>DATEDP010000032.1 GCA_035281585.1 bacterium | reverse complement strand
TGGCCGGCCACCGGATGGAGGAGTGGGCCGGGCTTCGGCCGACGCTGGACGGAGCCACCACCGCGATCGACAGCTTGGCGCTCTTGCTCCAGTTCAACATGGCCGGCCGTCTGAGCCAGCGGCTCTTCGGCGAGCGCTTCCGGTCTTGGGAAAGAGAGTTGGACCGGCGAAGCGAGCTTTTGGATGCCTCGCCCCGGCCAAGCCTCGGCATCGGTCTTCAGCCCTTGGCGGCTCCGGCCTATGCGATGGGATCGTTTCCGACCGGGCCAATGATGATGGTGGGCAGCCGTCCCGGCGGCGGGTCGAATCGTCCCTCCGATCCGCAACTGCCGAAAATGGGCATTCGCCACGACCGCGAAGGTTCCAGTGCGCCGGAGCGGCTCAATCGACAGCATGCCGAACGGGTTTTACGGGAATTGCTCCCCGCCAGCTTGCGACCGGGCAGCGTCGAAAGCGACGCTTTCGTCGAGAGATTGCTGAACGCCTTTGGCATTCCGGGCGATGGCTTCGATGTCCGGGCTTTCCAGCAGGGTTATCGAATCGCCCAGCGCTATCCCGAGCGGGTCAGCCGCCTGGCCTTCGATTTCGATGAGGTCACCCTGCATTGGGCCTTCGGGCCGCGCGACCTGCTGAGCGTGATGGCCCAAGGCGCCGAGGCCGCGTATTTCCACACTCCGACTCGCTCGCTGGAACACGAGCCGCTGCTGGCCAGCGAAGGCCAAGGATTGAACCGCCTCGAGCGGGTCTGGTTCGAGGGAGTGCAGCGGCTCCTGCCCATGGCCTTTCGCCAGCACATCCAATTTCATCCGGGCATGCGGGCTTTGCAGCTGGGCCTGCGCCTCGGCCAGGAGAGCAATCTCATGATGGTGACGGTCGGAATGCCGGGCCGCTTGATGCGCTTGGCCAACGAGGATCCGGCCTTGAAGATGATCTACTTCGGCCGGCTGCCGATGGACGAGCTCACGATCGGCAACATCCGGGGAGCGACCAATATCTACACCCGCGAGGATATCGTCCAGGCGCTGCGAGCCGCCCAGGAAGGCAACATCCGTTTTCCCAATAACCCGATGATCGAGAGCTACGTCGAAACCCTGCGGCGCCATCCCGATTCGGGCAACCGTCTCAAGCATCCGGCTCTGGCCCTGCTGCGCGGCAAGCGGCCTTTCGACGCCTTGGTCGACGACAGCGCCTTCGCCCTCGAGGTCCTGAGCTCGCTGCCGGGCTTCACCGTCTTCCAGGTTCCGAGCGCCCGGCCGGCTCGCACCAAAAACTTCACCTGGTCGATCGATGCCTACTTGGCGCGGAGCGCCAATGGCTACGTCGATGCCCTGGCCGACCTCCTTCTGCAAAAGGAATGGCAATCGGGCCCGGTCGAGAACCGGCCGGCGCCGGCCGATTATCCCTACCAACGTTTCAGCATCGAGATTCCCTGGGCCAAGTTCGGCCAAGGCTACGTCGCTTTGGGCAAAGAGGCCAAGGCTCGGGGCCGGACCTTGGCCGAGGGCCGGGCCGCGGTGACCGCTCCGCTGCCGGCCGGCGCCGAGACCGCGCCCTTGAGCTTGAGCGAGTCCCAAACCCGGGCCATGATCCAACGACTCTACGGCGAATTCGACATCCTGCTCGATGGCAAAGTCGGCGAGGTTTCGATCGAGGCCGCGAACACTTTGATGTTCAAGGAGATGGCGAGCGTTTCGCCGGAAAACTTCCAAGCCTCGCTCGACAGCTATTTCACCGTCGAAGAGCAGGCTCTGTTGCCCCAAGCTTCGCGGCCCTTGGCCGAGCGCAGCGAGGCCTTTTATTCGCGGGTGGCCAGTTTGGTGGCGGTGAAAACCGCGGTTTGCAACCTGCTCTCGCTCGACGTCGCCGAGCATGCCCGCGAAATTCGCTTTCGCCACGGCCGGCCCTTCTTGAGCGGGATGGCGGCTCACCGGCTCAACGGCAATTCAATGCTCGTCTCGCTCTCGGACGAAGGCGAGATCGGGATCGGCATCGCCCTGATCGAGCCGGGCCCCTGGTCGAGCGGCTTGATCGGGATCGGCGTCGACTTGACCGGCGACCGAAGCGCTTTCGGCAATCCCGAGCGCCATGCCCTCGCCGCGGCGGCCTACAAGGCGGTTTATCCGGCCCTGGCTCAGCAGCGCGAATTCAGCGAGGAGCGGACCGGCGATGTGGTGTCCAACCCGGCCGGCGGCTATTCCCTGGCCGGCGAGTCGCTCGCCGCCGCTCAAAATCTCCGGGGCGACGCCCGAAGCTCGGTGGCTCTGCCGATCCACGGCTTAAGCTTTCAAATCGGACCGGCGACCTTGGGCTTGGTTGGAATTCCGGCTCCCGGCGTTAAGGCCGGCCCGGGCTTCTATCCCCGACCCTCGAATTTCCCTTATCGGATGGACGAAGACGGGCTCTATCAATTACCCCGTCGCGGCATGACGGTGGCGGTCCTGGGCGACAGCCAAGCCTTCCGCACCCTCGACCTAATCCGAAAAGGCCATTCGGTGATTCACATCGATCGCCATTCGGATAACGCCGAGCTCACCGAGCGGATGGTGAAGCATTTGATGCTGCATGAGACGCCGGCCGTCTCTGAGATTGCCGACAGCTCGGTCGTTCGAGCCGACTGGTACGGTTCGGCCAACGCCGACCTCATCGAGGCTTATTTTCCCTTCAAGCCCGGAGATCTCCCGCCGCGGGACCAGCCCGAGCGCTACCGGAGCTTGCACCATTTTCTCGATCAAGCCATCAACGCCAAGCTGGTCAACGGCGGCAGCGCCTTCATCGTGTCCGACGTCCGCGAGGACATCCAAGACCTGGTCCAAGTCGTGGGGAACAGCTCCCGCCTGCGCTTGCTCGAAGATCGCTATAACGTCCCGCGATCGCCGGTTTCCGGCGGTTTTGGTCCGGCGGCGGGCAACCCCCGGCTCCATTACCTGATTTACCGCAAGGAAAGCTCCGATTGAGGCCCTGACCGCGGTTTCGTTTCCATATTGTACCGCCGCCCTCAAGGATGCTAAGCCAGCCCCCTCATGGAATCCCCGGCCAAAAAAGTCTGCCTGATCTCCCTCGGCTGCCCGAAAAACCTGGTCGATGCCGAGCTGATGCTCGGTGGCCTGAAGGCCGACGGCTTCACTTTCACCACCCAGCCCGAAGAGGCCGAGGTGATCGTGGTCAACACCTGCGGCTTCGTCGAGGATTCCAAGCGCGAGTCGATCGGAAAGCTCTTCGATGCCTCGCGCTATAAAGAGGAAGGCCGTTGCCAAGTGGTGGTGGCCACCGGCTGCTTGAGCCAGCGCTACGGCCGGGAGATGGCCCAGGAGATGCCCGAGGTCGATCTCTTCGTCGGCTTGGGCGAGTTCGACCGGCTCGGCCCGATGTTGAAGGCCAAGCTGGGCGGCTCGGCCGAGCGGGTCCAAGTCGGCGAGCGGCTCTTGCCCGAGGAGATCGCCAAGCTCAAGCTTTCCGATTTTTCGCCCGCCCGCCAGCTTTTGCCCGATCCCGATCTGCCCCGGATCTTGGCGACGCCCCGGCACTACAGCTACCTGAAAATTTCCGAAGGCTGCTCCCATCGCTGCTCCTTCTGCGTGATCCCCCACATCCGCGGCGATTTGAAGAGCCGGCCGATGGATTCGATCGTCCGCGAGGTCCGCGAATTGGTCGCGACCGGCGTCAAGGAGTTCAACCTCATTGCCCAGGATTTGAACGAATACGGCAAGGACCTGCGCGACGGCTCCAGTCTGGCCGAGCTGATCGGCCGCCTCGACGCCATCCCCGGCGACTTTTGGCTGCGGCCGCTCTACATGTATCCCTTGGAGTTCGGCGACCGGCTGATCGGGGCCTTGAGCCAGGCCGAGCACGTCGTCCGCTACGTCGACATGCCCTTGCAGCACATCAACGAGCGGATCCTGCGCTCGATGAAGCGCGGCTCGCCCGGCCGCTACGTCCGGCAGGTCCTGGACAAACTGAAGAAAGCGATGCCCGACCTGGCCCTGCGCAGCACCTTCATCGTCGGCTATCCCGGCGAGACCGACGCCGAGTTCGAGGAGCTCTATGCTTTCCTTCGCGAGCAGGAATTCGACCGGGTCGGCGTCTTTGCCTATTCGCAGGAGGAGGACACGGCGGCGGCGACGCTGCCCGATCAGCTCCCGGAAGAGCTCAAGCAGGAGCGCTTGGCCCGGTTGATGGAACTGCAGCGCGACATTTCGCTCAAGAAGCATCGGGCCTTGGTCGGCAAGCGGCTCAAAGCCCTCTGCGAAGGGCCTTCCGAGGAAAGCGATTTGGTCTTCGAGGGCCGGCTCTACAGCCAAGCGCCGGAAATCGACGGCGTGACCTATCTTTCCGGCGATTCGGCCCGGCCCGGCGAATTTCTCGAGGTCGAGATCGTCGAAGCCCACGACTACGACTTGGTCGCGGACGTGATATAGTGTAGGGGCAGGCCTTGCGCCTGCCCCCATGCACCGTGCATGCGGGCGACCGCAAGGGTCGCCCCTACGGGTAACCCACAACAATTTTGTTTAGTTGCCGAAAGCATCGTTAAGAACGCGTCTCGGCCTAAGGGAAGCCGGTGCAATTCCGGCGCGGACGCGCCACTGTGAGTGGTCCAAGCCGCCGCGCGCTAGTCACTGTTCCAGGATGGAACGGGAAGGCAAGCGCGGCGAGCCAGCCACGAGCCAGGAGACCTGCCGAGACGCCCATCACCTCTCATCCACTCGCGCTTGGTGGAAAGGAATGTATGAGCTCCTCGGTCGAAGCCGGCTACAACCGGCATCTCTGGGGCCGCGAGATCGCCGCGGCCCTCCAAATCCCGCTCCTTTATCTCAGCTCCGCCGGCCAATATCGGGTCAACCTCGGTCTCTACCGCGAGGCGCCGGGCCATCCGGCCTTTGCGCTGGAAAACGCCCAACGCTGGTATCGAAGCGAAGGGCTGGGCGGGCGCTCGCTGCAAAGGCTCTTCGTTCCGCCGGCGCTGCGGCCGGAAGCCGCCGCTTCCTCCCAGGAGCTGCGCCGTTCCGGCAGCGGTCTCCAAACGGCCGCCGGCTACGGGCTCCAAGTTCCGGCCCTGCTTCGCTTGGGCATCAACGGCCGAACCCTGCTCGATCCGGCGTTTTGGCGAGACTCCTCGCACTCACCGAGCCAGCGGGCGGCGGTTGTCTCCGACAGCCTCGGCTTGGCCGGCGGCTTGGTCCAAACCCATTTTTACAATCGAGGTTTGCGAAGCTTGAAAGCCGGCGAGGAGGTGGCGGCCTTGGCCTGGCTGCGGGGCAACCATCGGATACACTTGGCTAGCGGCGCTTTCCAGATGTCGGCCGGCTTGCTCCGGCTGGGCCTCGAAATGGCGCGTTTTTCCCGAACCGGCGAGTTCCGACCTTCCCACGGCTTCTTTGGGGCGCTCGACGCCGCGGCCGGCGCCGGTGGAATCTGGTATTCGCGCCACTTGCTCGGTCAGGCCGCCGGCCTCTCGGCGGTTCGGGCCCAAAATGACGCCCTGATGGGCTTGACCCGCTTGCCGCGAACGATGCGGTGGGGGATGCGGACTTTGAACCTTGCCGGCAATGCGGTCGGATTCAGCTTGAGCTTCATCGCCTTTTGGCAGGCGGCCCGGGGCGAAGGCATCCCCGATCAAGTCCGCCATCACCGAATGGTCTCGGCCGGGCTCGGCATGCTCGGTTCGAGCTTGATGATGGGCTCGGCCCTGCTGGTGACGCCGGCCACCGCGCCCTTGGCCGGCCTGCTCATGATCGGGGGGCTCGGCGTCTTGGCGGTGCAAGCGATATGGTTCGACTAAAACAGCTTTCGCTGGCATGCTGGCATCGGTGGGTTGGTTGCCCGAAACAATTCGCAAGGTCTCTTTGCCCTCGCTGGTCTTCTGCACCCTTTTCCTCTGGAACGGCATCGTCTATCTGGGCTTTTCCCGGATCTTGCCCTTGGGCCGCGAGGAGCGCTCTCGCTACCTCTTTTTCGGCCTGACCTCGCTGGGGTTGGCAGTCTGCTCCTTTGGGACCTTCTGGCTCTATTCCAGCCCGGGTTTGGCCGAATCGCTTTTTTGGTGCCAGCTCCAGATCGCCGCGACCCTGCCGGCCTTCATCACTTTCGTGCTCTTCACCTCGCTGTCGCTTCACATTCACCGGATTTATTTCTTCCGAATAGTTCCCTGGCTCAGCTTGCTCTTCGCCCCTTTTATTTTCATCGAGGGAATGTTCTTCAAAAACGCTCCGAGCGTCACCGTCTTCTCCCTGGGCTCCCATTCGACCCGAGTTTTGGAAGCGGAGCCCGGACCGGTCTTTTTTCTCTATCTGCTTTGGGTGATCCCCAACTTGTTTTACCTGGCCGTCGCCTGGATCCGCTATTACCGCCAGCATCTCGAGGGAGTGGCGCTTCCGCTGGGTTTCTCGATCTTCGTCCTTTCCTTGATCAACGACATCATGATCGTCACCAAGGTCTACTCCTTCTTTTATTTGGCCGAATTCGGCTTCGCCGTTTTCATCCTCTCGATGGGGGTTCAGCTGTTCAAGCATTATGTCGAGGGGATGCGGCTGCTCGACGCCAAAACCCGGGAGGTCGCGGCCTTGAACGAGGAGATGCAGTTCCTGGTCGGAGCCATGTCCCACGACCTCAAAGCTCCGCTGATCTCGATCCGAGGCTTCGCCGACCTGCTCGAGGAGGAGAGCGACCAGGAGAAGAGCCGGAACTTCCTCCGCCGCATCGAGGCCAATGCCGACCAGATGCTGGGCTTGATCGAGGACATCTTGAACTACATCAAGGTCGGCTGGGTGCTCCGGGATCGGGGCCCGGTCGAGGTGGCGAAGGTGCTCGACGAGGTTCTGCTGCAATTGGCCGGGAGCGATCCGACCTTGCCGAGTCGCCTGGTGACTCCGGAGCGGTGGCCGCCCCTCCATTCCTCGGCCAAGGGACTGCGCCATATCTTGCTCAACCTCTTGCAGAACGCCGCGAAGTTTTGCCCTCAGGGCAAAATTCATTTGGACTGCACGCGGCGACCGGGCGGCGTCGAGCTCACCGTCTCCGACGAGGGCCCGGGCGTGGCTCCCGAGCTCCGCGACCAAATCTTCGCCCCCTTCTTCCGCAGCCACCGCGGGGTCCCGGGCAGCGGCATGGGCCTGGCGATCGTGAAAAAAACCGCCGAGCGCTTGGGCGGCAAAGCCTGGCTCGATCCGGCGCCGCGCCGAGGCGCCTGCTTCAAGGTTTATCTGCCTAGTATTTGACGCTGCAGCCATAGGGCTGGGAGCTGGCGACCGCCACCGGCCGGCCGGCCATCGCGGCGTCGAGCGCCGCCGAGACGTAATTCTTGGAGGCCGGAATCACCGCCGGATCGGCCGAGTTGTTGTCGTCGATCGCCCCGGCATAGACCAGCTGGCCTTTTGGATCGATGACGTACATGTGGGGAGTGGTCTTGGCGCCGTAGGCTTGGCCCATCGTCCCGCTCGAGTCGATCAAGATCGCGGTGGCGGAAGAGCCGGCGGCTTGGGCGTTCGCCAAGGCCTGGGCCGGCTCCAAATATCCTTGCTTCCCCGGAGCCGAGGAAATCACCGTCAACCACTTCACGCCTTTGGCGGTGTAGGCCTTCTGCAGGCTTTGCATGTTGCCGCTGCCATAGTGCTTTTTCACGTAAGGGCAATCCTTGTTGTACCATTCCAAGACCAGCCACTGGCCGGCGTAGGCTTGCAGAGATTGATCCTTTCCGCCGGCGTCCTTGACTTGAAAGGCCGGGGCTGCTTGACCGACCACCGCCTCGGCAAGGCTGAGGGAAGGGCTCAAGAGGAGGGCGAAGAGGGCTAGCAGGGTTTTCATAATGGAGGCTCCTTGAAAAGGTTTTGCAGATCCGAGAAAGACAATAATTCGGGCAGAAGTTTCACTTCGCCTTTTTCATTTTGGAACAGGTAGAGCGGGACCGAATTGCGGCCCTGGGCCGCCAAGGCGCGGGTGATGACCGGATCCTGGTCGGTCCAATCGGCCCGCAGCAGCAGGAGACCGTGGTCCCGGAAGAGCTTCAAGGTTTCGGTTTTTTCCAATACGGTTTTTTTGTTCCATTGGCAGGTGATGCACCAGGAGGCGGTGAAGTCGACGAAGACCGGCCGGCCTTGAGCCGCGGCCTCGCGGAGGCTGTTCTCCTGGAAGGGCAGCCAAGGGGAGCTTTCGGCCATGGCCCGGCGTTCGCTGCCCGAGCGGAGAGCGATCGCCGGCAAAATCAGGCTCGCCGCCAAGAAAAGGGCGCCGACGATCCGAAATCCCCAGCGGCCCTCGCCCCAACGGAAAATCCACAGCGCCAAGGCCAGGCCGACCGCCGCTGCGCCCAAGGCCAAGGCGGCCTCGTTTCCGGCCTGGCGAACCAAGACCCAGCCCAGCCAGACCGCGGTCAGGAACATCGGGAAAGCGAAAAACTCTCGAAGCCGCTGCATCCAGGGGCCGGGTTTGGGCAGATGCCGCGTCCACCAAGGGAAATAACAAAGCCCGAGCAGCGGCAGGGCCATGCCCAAGCCCAGGGCCAGGAAGATGAGCAGGGCTTGCCAGCTCGGCAGCAATAGCGAAAAGCCGAGGGCGCTGCCCATGAAGGGAGCGGTGCAAGGCGTCGCGATCAGGGTCGCGAGCAGGCCGGTGCCGAAGGCCGAGCGCCGCGAATCCCGGCCTTGGAGCCGACCGGCCCAGCGGGCCCAGGAGTTCCCGAGCTCGAAGAATTCCAAAAAATTGAGGCCGATGGCGAAGAAGAGCAGGGCCATCGCGAAAACGAAGAGCGGCGATTGCAGTTGAAAGCCCCAGCCCAAGGCTTGGCCGCCGGCCCGGAGCAGGAGCAGGAGGCCGCCGAGCAGTCCGAAGGCGAGCAAAACTCCGGCGCCGTAGCTCAAGCCGGCATGACGCAAGGCTCGCCGGTCATGGGCCTCGCGAGCCAAGCTCAAGGCCTTGATCGAAAGCACCGGAAAAACGCAGGGCATGAGGTTGAGCAATAGGCCGCCGAGCAGGGCAAAGAGCAGGGCCTGAGCCAGGCTGCGCTCGGCGGCCGGCGCCGGGCCGGCCGTCAAGATCGTGGCTTGGCGCGGCTTATCGCCTTCGCGGTAGCTGAGCAGGAAATCGATGGGAGCGGTGTCGCGCTTGGCGTTGGCGGCCCAGGCGATCTCGACCCGCAGAGCTTCGCCGTCGATTTGAAAACTCGGCGCTCGGGTCGCGAAGAGCTCGCCGTTGAGCGGAAACAGATCGACCTCGCGCAAATTTTTCAGGTCGACCTTGGCGTTGCGCAGCTCGAAGCGGGCGCTATTTCCGCCGTCGGAGCGGCGGCCCAAGCTCCAGCCGGCGTCGGCTTGCGGCAGGGGATGGGCCGGGTCGGCCGCCGGCGCCGGCACCGCGGCATCCGGCCGCAGGACCGTCGCCAATTTTCCGAAGCCCGGGATGCAATCGACCTTGCAGACCAGCCACTCGAGGCCGATCGTCAAGTCGAGCTCGTCGCTTCCGGGATTGAGCTGGGCTTGGAAGGGAAAGAGGACGCGGCGATTGTAACCGTAGTTGGTCAGGGTGCCGTAAGGAATTCGCTCCGGCGCCGGCCACTCCGGCCCGCGGACCTGGCCGCCCTTCGCCTCGACTTTGAATTTGGGGGCGGCCCCGGAATCGCCGGGATTTCGCCAATAGATGTGCCAGTCGGGATCGATCCGAAATTCGATGCCGAAGGCCGGCGATCGATCCGAAAGCGGCGGCAGCGGGACCAGCCGGATTTGAACGTGGTCGCCGCGGATTTCCGTGTCGGCTCTTGCCGAGCTGAAAACCAGGAAAAGGGCCACCAAGCTGAATAAGAGCCGCTTCATTGTTCACCGAGAATTCTCAGCATAGGGTCGAGACCGATTAAACGGCAACTTTTGGATTCGGGGTTCGATGAAGTCTTGAAGGGACAAGGGTAACCGTCTTAAAGGGCACGGCCATGGGGCACATTGAGGCGATTCCCGGCCTTAAGGGATTTTTTCCATCGGCGCTGCGGGCCGAGCCGTTCTTCGGCTCGGCGGCTCGCGTCGCCACCACTTCCTTTCATTTTATCCCGGCATCGGCTTCGGCGATGGTTTCGCCGCTGGCCCCGCTCGGCGCCTGGCCGCTGCTGAGGCTTTTCGGCGCTCCGCTCAGAAAGCTGACGACCGCCGCCGACAAGGTGCTGGCCGACGTCGCCTTGATCGACCAGAAGCTCAAGACCTCGGTCTACAACGCCAACACCAAGGTCGACCTGAAAAAGGGGATCTTCGAGTTCGACTGCTCGGGGATGGTCAATTGGATCCTGGAACGCTCGGCGCCGACGGCCTTCGCCGAGCTGAAAGCCGAGCGGCCCCGGGTCATCGAGTACGTCAAGGCGCTGAAAGCGATCCCGGCCAACCAGCCCAGCGCCGGCTGGCGGCGGATCGCCAAGATCGCCGACGCCGAGCCCGGCGACGTGATCGCCTGGCCGACGCCGGATTGGTACCCTTCCAACGCCACCGGCCACATGGGCATCCTGGTGGCCAAGCCCGAAGCGGTCGACGGCGGCTACCTGCTTCGGCTCGCCGATTCGACCTCTTATCCCCACGGCGACGACAGCCGTGAAGGCGGCACCGGCTTCGGCTACGGCACCGTGCTCATCACCGTCGACGCCAAGACTGGCGCCGGCACCGGCCAGGGCTGGACCGGACGTCACTCCTACAACACCGTTCTCGAGACGCCGATCTACGTCGGTCGTCCCCTGCAGTAGGAGGCCACGATGAGCGATTTCACTCTCGGACCCATCAAGGTGATCGACAACGGCGACGGCGTCTACAACGAGCCGGTCAAGGGCGCCAAGACGACCCAGGATCAAATCGTCGACGGAGCCGGCAAGACGGTGAGCTCCGGCGGAGCCGATGCCAAGGCCGCCCTCCAAGCCTTGGGCGTCAAGAGCCTGCAAGGTTTGCGGCTCTCGCCGGCCAGCCGCTACCTCGAGGCGATGGGCCAAGCCCAAAGCTTGGCCGCCCAAGGCGACACCCCCCAAGTTCAGGAGCGGCTCCGCAAGGCCCGGACCGCCGCCGCCGATGCCAAGCTGCCTTTCAGCGAGACCCGGGCGGCCAATTTGATCGAGAAATCCTTGGTCGCCGAGCTGCGCTTGGTGGTGGCCCGGGCCATGCTGGCCTCCTCCAATGGCGAGATCGTCCAAATGCAGGACGCGGTCAGCGCCGGCCGCGAGATCCTCGGCCGGCTCAATCTCACGCTGGATCAAGCCAAGGCCCAGGGCTTGGCCTTGACCGCCGACGTCATTGTCCAGCTCGAGACCGTCGGTTACACCAAGGCGCTTTCGCTCAAGTGGAAGGAGGCCGAGACCGCGGCCAAGAGCGGCGAGCTGGCGCGCTTCCAGGGAGCGCGGGACAAGGTTCGGGAGTATGCCGACCGGGCCGGCCAGACCTTGACCCAAGCCGAGGAGAAGAAGCTCGGCGATCTCGAGGTCGAAACTCATCAGAGCTCGGTCGATCGGAACCTGGCCGAGGCCGAAACCGCGGCCAAGGCTGGCGACGTCGAGCTTACCCGGCTTTATTTAAAGGACGTCGATCAGGCGGCGGTGCTCGGCAATAAGGCGCTGAGCACCAAACAAAAGTTCCGTCGCAGCTCGGCCGAGCGCGAAGCGCTGAGGAACGCCCCCGACTTCTACCTCCCGTTGGCCGAAGACAAGGCCGACTTGGGCGAAGTCGAGCAAGCCCGGGCCTACCTCCAGCTGGCCAAGGATTGTCGCGCCCAAGTGGGGCGGAGCTTGACCAAGGCCGAGTCCCAGCGGGCCGATCTGATCGAGCTGCTGGCCTTGCAAAACTCGGTCGATGTCCTGCTCAAGCGGGCTTCCAAACAGGTCGACCAAGTGAAGAAGGATGGAAGCATCAGCAAGGTCCGGGCTTTCATCGACCAGGCTCGGATCAATGCGGCCTTGGTCGGCTCGACGCTCAGTCCGGCTCAGGAGACCAGCGTCGCCCAAATCCTGACCCAGGCCTATGACGCCGCGGTCGAATGGCGCTTCAGCCAAGCCGAGAACTCGGCTGATTTGGGCAAGGTCGACGATACCGTCGTTCCGCTCAATGCCGGCCGCGAGCTGGCCAAGCAGGGCAAGGTGAGCTTCGACGAGGCTCGAGCCCAGCGGGTCCTCGACACCGCCTTGCTCAATGGGATCGAGCTGGAGCTTCAGATCGCCGAAAAAATCGCGGCCAAGGGCGATCGCGAGGCGACTCTACGCCACCTCGACCAGGCTCGGGAAAACGCCCGCCGGGTGAAGCAGAAATTCGACGAGGCCCGGGCCAAGAAGATTGTGGACACCTTGCCTTAGTCGCACGAAATCACTCTATTTTTTGCCCATTTGACTCCCGTTCGCCTTTCCGACTATAAGGTTGGCTCTTATGGCCGCGACGGGTTTATCCACAGACCAATGGCAGCGTCTCCTCTCCGAAGTCGAGAAGCCGGGCCGCTATTTGGGCAACGAGGTCAACTCGGTGCGCAAGGATCCCGCGCAGGTTCGCCTCCGGGTCGCCCTGGTCTTTCCCGACGTCTATGAGATGGGCGAGAGCCATGTCGGTCTGAAGATCCTTTACGACATCCTGAACCGCGATCCCGAGATTTGGGCCGAGCGGGTTTACACGCCCTGGACCGACATGGAAGCGGCCTTGAAGCGGCACAAGGTGCCGCTCTTCTCGCTGGAATCGAAGACCCCGCTGAGTGATTTCGACTTGATCGGGATCACCCTGCCTTATGAGCTGGTCTACACCAATATCCTCACCACCCTCGACCGAGGCGGGGTTCCGCTTTGGCAGAAGGACCGCCGCAAGGGCGATCCGGTCGTGGTCGGCGGAGGAAGCTGCGCCTTCAACCCCGAGCCGGTGGCCGATTTTTTTGACGCGGTGGTGGTCGGTGACGGCGAAGAGCTGATCCTCGCGCTGGCGCGTCAAATTTTGGAGTACAAGGAAAGCGCCGAGAGCCGCGAAGCCCTGCTGGAGCGGATGGCCACGGCCCGCGGCGTCTACGTCCCCAGCCTCTTCGAGGTCGAGTACCGCGAGGACGGGACGATCCGAGAAGTTCGTTCCAAGGTTCCCGAGATGACGGGCGTCTACAAGGCCACCGTCACCGACTTGGACCGGGCGCCCTATCCGCGGGCGCCGGTGGTGCCGAATATCAACGTCATCCACGACCGGGTCGGCGTCGAGGTCCAGCGCGGCTGCGTCCGCGGCTGCCGCTTCTGCCAGGCCGGCTATATCTACCGGCCGGAGCGCCAGCGTTCGCCCGACACGGTGAAGGACATCGTCGAGCAATCCTTGAAGGCCACCGGCCACGAGGAGGTTTCGCTGCTCTCGCTCTCGGTCGGCGACTACGACTGCCTCAATCCGCTTTTGAACGAGCTCTTCGACCGCTACGAGCAGGATCGGGTTTCGATCTCGCTGCCGGCGACCCGAACCGAGACCCTGACGCCGGAAGTGATCCAGCAGGTCAAACGGGTGCGGAAGAGCGGCTTCACCATGGCGCCCGAAGCCGGCACGCCGCGGATGCGCCAGATCATCAACAAGGGCAATGCCCGCGAGGATCTGATGAAGGCGGTCGACAACGTCTTTCGCGAAGACTGGCGGCTGATCAAGTTTTACTACATGTGCGGCCTGCCGCTGGAGACCGAGGAAGATTTGCTCGGCATCGCCGAGGAAGCCAAGGAAGCCCTGGCGATCGGCCGGCGCTACACCCGCCGGGCCGAGATCCACGTCGGCTGCTCCTCCTTCGTGCCCAAGCCCTTCACGCCCTTCCAATGGGAGCCCCAGCTCTCGATGGCCGAGGTCGAGGCCAAGCACGAATTGCTGCGGCAAAATTTGCGGGTTTCCGGCATCAAGTTCAAGACCCATGGCCTGACCATGAGCTACCTCGAGGGCGTCTTCAGCCGGGGCGACCGCCGGCTGGCCCACACCCTGGTCCGGGCCTACGAGCTCGGCTGCCGCTTCGACGAATGGAACGAGAAGCTGAATTTCCCGGCTTGGCAACAGGCCTTCGCCGAGACCGGCCTCGATCCCGACTTTTACGTGACCCGGAGGCGCCCCCGCGAGGAAGTGCTGCCCTGGGATCACCTCTTCATCGACCTGAAGAAAGATTTTCTATGGGAAGAACTGGAAGCCACGCACGACTTGGCGTTCATTGAGGACTGTTCGACCGACAAGTGCAGCGACTGCGGGGTCTGCGATTTCCGCAAGACCCTCAACGTCAACTACCGGTATCTCCCCGGGGAGGAGAAGGTCCAAGCCTTCTCCACGCGCGGGCGTCGTCTCAAAAACGAGCCCGAGCAAAGCCTTGCGAGCCCCCCGGCCGTGCCTCGGAAGTTCGAGGCCCGTCCGATAGAGCAAAGGATTCGCGCCCGATTCACCAAATTGGGCGAAGCCGCTTTTTTAAGTCATCTCGATCTGGCGACCCTGATTCATCGGGCCCTGAAGCGAGCCGCCATCCCGGTCGGCTACAGCCAAGGGTTCAACCCGGCGATGCGGGTCAGCTTGAGTCCGCCCCAACCGGTCGGCGTGGAGAGCGAGGCCGAGTACATGGCCCTCGAGCTCACCCACTTGGTCTC